>SBGE01000199.1 GCA_006226755.1 Deltaproteobacteria bacterium
TTCAAAATATATAAAAGAAATCAGTGACTTGCATCAATATCTCCCCCTATCTCCCAAAATTGCGAGCAGATATTAAGCTGGCACACCAATATCTTCAACTTGCTAGTATCTGACTCAAAAAAATTTTATCCTTTGCCCCGGAGGATATGATGAAAATAACACTACTATTGATCACAATGCTTTTATCGCTTCAGCTACAGGCAAATGAAATTATTTTTCAAGGACAAATGGAAGGTAGTAATAAAGATTGCCAAGTCAGTTTTAGAACTGTGAATGAAGAATACAATCTTAATGCCATAAGTTTTAAAAGTGATGAGATCAACTTAACATTCCTAAACAGTCCAATATTTAATGGAAGTCTTCCACCAGTTACAAAAGGATTATTTACCTATAGCAATGGCCGATATAGCACTATCGTTGGTATTCCTATTTTTGCTCTTGGAAGATACTATCGCGTCGAAATGCAAAAGACAGAAAATGATATCCTATTGAAGGTTGATACGATGCTGGCAGGTGTGTTTGACTGGATAAAGATATGGTCTAAGACCTACCGATGTTTTTAATTTTAAAAGGAGTTTAAAATGAAAACATGTCTCTTTATTCTTTTCTTTTTTTCAACTCATACATTTGCTTCAACAGATCCCGACGTTAAAGTATGGATTGGAAACAAACTAGAAAAATCAAATCATCAAATTGAATTTGATCTCCCTTGGCTGGATGTTGTTGATGAGGAACTAGAGTTTGGAAAAAATTCGATAATCCTTCACCAAGTTGAAAAAGCAATCGAACTTCTCCCTAAAGTTTTAAACAGTCCAAAGTTTAAACAAGGAATACTCGAATATTCGAGAAGAAATGGCGACCAAAAATTTTCAAGAAACTACCTTTGGGACAGAAAAGATGAAAAGCTTTCAAATGCGGAAATCTTGAATATTATCTTCAAAGGACATGAACACACTATACCAGACACTTATAATCAAATGAATTTGAATGTGAAAATGAAGAAATGTACCCGCTTTGAAAACATGGTTAAACGCAAATGGTGCAAAGGGGTGATCGGTCACACACTACCAAAGTCCAGCAAATGGATAACTGTGAATTGGCAATTTTATAGAGGCTACAAAGCCCCTCAAATCGTTAACAATCTGGTTCATGAATGGATTCACCTACTTGGGTTTCTCCATGGAAGTAAAAAAACCATGGGCGAAGAAATTACTTATGTCGCAGGTAGATTGGCACAAAACATAGCAGAGGAAATACTCGCCGCTGAATGATCGCACAACACTATTCATTTGATGGTATAATTCAAATGAGGTGTCTATGTTGGTAAAAGATCTACTTGAATTTAAATCATCGGATAAAGTCGCTTCTGTTCTCAGTCAATCGACAGTAGCTGGAGCGGCTAAACAAATGCTGAATTTCAATATTGGGTTTGTTCTAGTTTTAGAAAACTCCCAGCTTGTAGGTGTTCTCTCGGAAAGAGATATTGTCTACAAATCGACTGCACTAAAACTAGATCCTATAGCTCAAAAAGTGGCAGATATCATGACCAAAGACATAGTTTTTGTGAATGAAAATACTGAGCTTAAAGAAGTCTTGGAGCTCTTCAAAAAAATGAAATTCCGCCATCTTCCAGTCAAAAAAGAAGATGGCAGCATTGCGGGAGTTCTCTCAGAAAGAGATATTACAACCTTTCTGATGTCCAAGTTGTCTTAGGAAAGTTATTTATCAAAACACTCTAAGATGTAAGTGACATCAGGTGTAACGTAACTAAGCTTGATGTAACCTTCTTCTCCAAGCTCACCTTTTGACAAATTTCCTGTCGTATAATCAGGTCCAATCGTAATATATGAAGTCACCTGACTACCACTGAGATCAACAGCAAAATGACCTTCTTCAATATTTGCTTGATATTTCACATAACCAGGAATTTCAAAAAACTTTTCAAGCTTTTCAGTTTTTACAACAGCATTTCCATTAATCACTTCTCTTTTTAATCCTGTGCAATCAAGAGCAAAGGTATTGGTGGAAACGATTAGAAACAAAATAAGAGATAGTTTATTCATGACTCCTCCTGTCAATTAGTTCATTGTTTCTATGACCAAAGGATTAAAAAGACAAAGCAAAATGGGAGATAGTGTCATATAACTTTCACAAACTGGGAAACTAGAGAGATCTTTGGTTTTCTGAGTCCACTAACTTGCCTATAATTCACATATGATATCAGTGACACCCACAGAGAAATTGGCGAATCTAAAAGGAAAGTCCTTAGGCTATCTAAGTTTACTCACCTTTGTTCTCTTGGTGATCATCAGTCTGTTTGCTCTTCTTTTTCCTGAACTCATTCCTGAGAACGAACTTCCAAAAAATCAACTTATTGTCATTTGTCTATTCTCTGGTTTAATTATTCTCCTGGGAGGACTGTTCTCCTTAAATAAGAATACAACAATAGGTTTTCTATTCTTTTTCGCGGGCTTATTTTTAGGTTGCAGCTCGGCCATCTTCTTTAAACAAACAGCTGAACAGTTTCAAAATAGTATGATGGCACTCTCAATTGCTCTACTAGTAGCAACCTATTTTCTCACGTTTAAATCTCTAATTATTGTTGTGACGATGTCGGTCTCTTTGATCAATATTACTTCATTTTTAAGCGGAACAAATATCGCTCAATTTCTTGTCAGTTATATCTTTTTCAATATTATTGCACTGGCCTCTATTTGGATTTCGTCCTTGAGAGTGCGATCTGAACAAATCATCATCAACGAAGCAAAGAAAAATGCTAAATTGAGTGAAATTGGTTTCGTTTCGAGTTCTATCATTCACGAAATCATCAACCCCCTGGCAGTGATCAGACAGTCCTTAGAAGTCATCGCAACCAAATCAGATCAGAGTTCGGATGGTAAAGTAGAAGCCGAATTTCTCGAGAAGTATCTACTAATGGCCCAAAAACATGCCATTAATATCCATGAAATCATCAAATCCATCTCATCATTGGTCAAATACCAGGAAAATTATCATCTCCCTTTGATGAATACTGCTTCAGTGTTAACACAACTTAAATCTATCGTTGAAAATTTCAGCAGTGAATATCAATTGAAAATAAATATTCCTAAGGAAGTTCCTGATATTTTTCTTGAAGGAAAAGAGTCTGAGATTCTACAGATCCTGACCAACCTCACAAAGAATGCTTGTAATATCATAAGACATGAAAAAACTGGACAAGTTTGGCTTGAAGTTGAACACAGTGCTGACTTTTATAGTATCAAAATTTGTGACACGGGACCGGGTCTAAGCGATGAAATTCAACAAAAGCTAGGAAGGGCCTTCAACTCTGGGACAACTGAAGGGCTAGGCCTCGGTCTCTCCATATCAATGGCGTTGGCAGAAAAAAACAAAGCCACCATAAAATATTCAAGAGAACATAACCAAACAACTTTTGAGTTGTTATTATCTACTCACAGAATCCCTTCCACGATCATACCTTCTAATGTGAAACGTACCTATTCAGGTGAATATGCCCATCTCTTTGCTTTAGAAGAGAATATTATTCTGATTGTTATGAGGGACATCAAACTAGAACTTACTGACTTCAAGATCTTAATGACTGAAGAATTCCACGTGATTGGAGAAACACCTTTTCACTACATTGTCATCACACATAAGTCAGATATCTCAAAAGAGACCAGAGAGTATTTCAATACTCCTGAGATGACTAAACTCTTTCTGTCCGGTTCTATAATTGGACAAGGAAAAGTCGTGACTAACACTATCAATTTCTTCACTCGTATGATCTCACTTCCCTATCCTGTGAAACTCTTCAAAAACTACGATGAAGCATTTAAATGGGTACATTCCCTGACACAGAAATAACCAAAAAGAACTTCATTTATTGCTGTTTTTTTGAAAGAATTTCTTGAAATAAAACCACCAAAGTAACGCACAAGACCAAAGGATCAAATATGAAATTTAGGAGCATACTCCTTATCTGCCTTTCATTGACAATCTTAAGCTGTAACAAAGATGAAAAAAAAGAAAGCAATGAAGTTTGGATTTATACTTCAATGTATAAAGATACAATAGCTGACATGACCCCTAAACTTCAAAAGGCCTTCCCAAATCTGAAGTTTCAATGGTTCCAAGCCGGCAGTGAAGAGATTGCAACGAAAGTAAACGCTGAGATTCTTGCAGGAGGAACACAGGCCGACATTCTCATATCATCTGATAGATTCTGGTATGAAGAAATGGGAAACACAGGCTACCTCATTGGTTTTAACTCAGAAAAAACCAGTGCTATCCCATCCCAATTGAAGCATCCAAAAGGATATTACAATGCAGTCAGTATTCCAGTTATGGTGATGGCCTTCAATTCAGAAGCAATTAATGAATCTGATGCTCCAAAGTCATTCAAAGAGATGGCCGATGACAAATGGAAAGCTAAATTTACTACGGGTTCGCCACTGGCCTCTGGAACAAATTTTACCACCATGGCAATGCTTCAACACAATTATGGATGGGATTATTTCAAGGCCCTCAAAAATAATGAAACGATTGCTCAAGGTGGAAATAGTTCAGTTCTTAGAAGAATACAATCTAAAGAAAGACCTGTTGGCTGGGTACTTCTAGAAAACCTCCTTCGATTTCAAGATAAAGACCAGAGATTGAAAACGATTTTTCCTGAAGATGGTGTTGTCCTACAGGCCAATGTAATGGGAATCACCAAAAAAGATGGAAGTCGAGAGAATGCCAAAAAAGTTGCTGATTGGTTCTTAAGTCAAGATGGACAAGCTGCCATGGTTCGAAGTTTCATGTACTCACCATTTGAAAGTTTTGAACCTCCCAAAGGCGCCCCTCCTTTTTCAAAACTGCTCTCAAATAGCTTCGAATGGAGTAAGGAGTTCATCGAAAAAACAACAAAGACTAGAGCTGAGCTAAAAGAGAAGTTCACTGAGATCATGTTTCAATAATGAATGTTCTGAAAAGAATACTTTTTTCAAAAAAAACAATTCTAGGAGCAGGACTTCTGCTCCTTTTTATATTCTGTCTCTATCCATTTATTGTTCTTCTTTGGAAAATTCTTTTCCCTGGCGGTAATTTTAGCCTCAACTACTTTGAAAATGTACTCGCCAGTAAGTCAACTTTGGTGGCGTTAAAAAACACTCTTTGGGTTTCCCTTGGAACCTGTTTGATGTCCACTTTTGTCGCACTTCCTTTGAGCTGGCTTTTAACAAGAACCAATATCCCAATGATGGCCAAATGGAGATCATGGTTTTGCCTTCCCTATGCAATTCCTCCTTACATTGGAGCAATTGCTTGGATCTATTTGGCAAATCCGAGCAATGGAATTCTTAATAATTTTTTAGGCACTGGTTTTCTAAACGTCTACAGTAACGTCGGTCTCATCTGGGTAATGGGAAGTTTTTTTTATACTTTTGTCCTTCTCTCTCTATTGGCTGCTTTGGATAGAATGGACCCATCATTAGAAGAAGCTGCTAGACTTTCTGGAGCAGGTCCTTTTCGAGTATTTTTTCAGATTACAGTTCCGATAGTCTTTCCATCTCTTATGAGTGGAATGTTACTTGTTCTATTGGCCGCAGCTGCAAGTTTCGGTGTACCTGCACTCATTGGAAACCCCGCTGGTATTTATCTTGTCACAACCAAGATAT
This sequence comes from Deltaproteobacteria bacterium, assembly GCA_006226755.1. Lineage (GTDB taxonomy): Bacteria > Bdellovibrionota > Bacteriovoracia > Bacteriovoracales > Bacteriovoracaceae > M0603. Next base: position 5,661 of record SBGE01000199.1, read on the forward strand.
ATACTCTTCAAAAAATGGGATCTATG
>SBGE01000299.1 GCA_006226755.1 Deltaproteobacteria bacterium
CTATTTACCTGATCTCATTTTGAGAATTTGGAGAAAAGATCTAGTTTGAATCTCTTCCATGGTAAGTCCGGTTTTCTCAACTTCTTTCATGGAGATGGCCCCACTATTCATTGCCTTCAAGAAGTAATTCAAGAGACCCTGCCCTGTAGCCGCATCATCAAAGACGTCTCCAACCAATGTGGCCTTAGCTGCCACTTCGATGAAGTTTTTCAGACGTATGGTTACCTTATCCAAACTTTCGAGGAAGAATGAATAAAGAGCTGCGTAACGAATAGGAAGCTGTGCAGGGTGAAGATCCCATCCTTGATAATATCCATTATAAAGAGAGTGTCTGATATGACCATAAGCGAGTTTCCAAGCTCCATGGACAGTTGCCATATTTTCAGCTTCTTGCTCTGGAGTTAAATCTCCTTTATGTGGACCAACAGGCATCACGTTTGTTGCTCCATCAGACATCCAAATTCCAGTTCCAGAAAGTGAAACTTTCATCACAGATTTTGCATAGTCACAAGCGGTGTGATCCATCGCTTGATATTCGGCCGTAATATTAACAGAAGCAGTATAGTCATATGTGCCAAAGTGAGCGGCAACACATCTTCCTTTTGCAGCATTTACAAAACTTGGAATCGCACATTCTCCAGATGGTGCCATCAAAGTTTCAGGTAGTTCAACCATGAACTCCATCTTCAATGATCCGGCCTCAAGCTCAGTATTGTTTTCAAGAATATCGAACAGATTAACCAGCGCCTTAATCTGATGATGACTTGTTACTTTTGGAAGTGTCACGACAAAGCCCGATGGTAATTTTCCACCTGCTTCTTTCGCAAGAGTCGTCAAAAAGATATCGAGTGTCCTGATTCCTCTTTTCTTGTTTTCCTCTGAGAAGGATTTAATTCTTATTCCAATAAAAGGAGGAAGTGATCCATCCTTCATTCCTTTGGCCACTTCTTTAGCAGCTCTCGCTGCTGTTTCATCCTCTTCCTCATCTGAACGGTTACCGAAACCGTCTTCGAAATCGATTCTAAAATCTTCAAGAGCTTCTTTAAAAAGCTTTTCTTCAACTCTTTTATAAACGACTTGAGCAATTTCATCAGAACAAGTCATTCCCAATGCTTTTTTGAGAACACTCCATTCTGGAGCATATTGCTTGAAGTTCTTCATGGCCAATTCACCGATTCTTGTGCCGGTGTCAGATTTGAACAGATGAGCACCACCATAAACGGTATGGACAGGTTGCCTGTTTCCATTCTCACCCTGACGATATTCAGAAATGACTTCATTAGCTGCTTTTAGATTGTCTAGAATTCCACCAATATTGGCTTCATTGAATGTCGTGTTCATGACTAACTACCTCTATATGTTGAGTATCCATATCCACTGATCAACAATGGTACATGGAAATGTTCTGTTGGATTTTCTATTTCAAAGACAATAGATGCTTCTGGATAGAAACATTTGAGTCCTTCCGATTTATAATAAGAACCTGTATCAAAGCTTATGCGATAAATTCCACTTTCGAGTTCATAATCATCTGCAAGTAAACCTGGCAAACGTCCATCGTCGTTGGTTTTTCCCCCACCGATTCTTTGATACTCATTCCCGCTTTTTTTCTCCAAAGTAACCTGAATGCCTTTACCAGGTTTTCCTTTGGCAGTATCGAGAACGTGAGTTGTAATTCCACTCATGACAATTTCTCCAGTCTGATTTTTGTAATTTTCATTTGTTCTTCTGAGGCAATTTTAAGTTCAGTACCTCTATCATTATCTATTCTTGATTTAATGATCTCGAGCATCTCAGATGCAGATTTTCCTGTAGCGCAGACGATAAAAATAAAGCCATTCTTCTCTTGATAGCTCTGATTTAAATCAGCCATTTCATAGATGACTTTCTCATCTGCTTCGCTCATCCCGGATTGCTCTCCAGAGGCAAGCTTCTTGGTACTTTTGTATTTTTCCTTGAGAGAGTTCACATCGCCAATTTTGGGGTGTCCATCGAAGGCCTCAAGCCAATCTGATTCTTCTAAGTTTGAAAAATGTTGGTTTGAAACCTTGATCATTTCTTCAAAATTGGAAAAAGGTCTCGATTCAACCATCGCGTTAACCCACTTCACAGCAGTACAACAGTTCATGAATAATTCATGCGCGTCTGATTCATTCATGTGATTGATCTGCTCGATGGTCAAGCCAGCCTCCCAAAAACTCTCATTCTACTTACTCCACCATCTGGGTAGATATTGATCTTTACATGTGTAAAGGGTCCAGTCTCAGAAAGTTTATCAAAGGTATGTTCCTTATCAGCTTGAAGCTTGGTTTGATCAATAACAGTTGACCACTCAACGTTATCCCAATCTTCATGCCCTACTGGTAAGTCTGCCGCCTGCAATGAGAAAGTATCCGGATAGTTTCCTTTGAAGTGACAAGTATCAATCAAAACACTTTCCAAAGTTCCTCGCTTTCCAAGTTGAAGAATTAACCAGTCGTAGCCTGGACCCCTTCGTCTTTTCGTCTCCCAGCCATCACCCATATTCACGCCCCTACCAGGTGCATTGATATTGTCTTTATGGCTGAAATACATATCAGAGCATGAGAGAGCTTTTCCTTCATTTCCGACAAAGGCAAGATCGATCACTTCGTCACTTTTTACTGTAGACCAATCTCTTTTGACTTCACCAAAAACCCTAAGTCTTGCAACACCTCCATCTGGATAGATGTTGAATTTCAAATGGGTCCACTGATTGTCATTATCAATTTCCAACAAGTGTTGTGAACCAGGATTCATTTTGGTTTCAGGTAAAATTTCAGTCCAGTCAGATTTTTCATCAGGATCTTTACCTGGAGACCAAATAGCTTCGATTGAAACAGATCCAGGATGATTTCCAGTAAAGAAATTGGTATCAACATCGAAAGCTCTGATAATTCCAGAAAGGCCAAGCTTTATAATCGCATAGTCATGACCTGTAGTACGCTTACGCCGGGACTCCCAACCATCCATCCATTTGCCAAATTCAGTATAGCGTTCTGGAATAAAAATTCCACGCCCTGGTTTGAAAAGATTTTCAACAGGAGCAAAGAAATCGTCTGTAACATAAATGGCTTTGGTGCCTAATCTCTCTTCAGCTAAATTGATCCATCGATGTTCAAAAGATTTATCATGAGTCTCTGGTCTGATAACTGTTTCCACTATTTCCCCTTAATCAAGGTTTTCCCAAATGGTTTATCTAGGAACTTGTTGTTATCGAATACTTTTTCACCACGAAGGAAGGTCATATGGACTTTTCCAAAGACTTTTCTTCCTTCATATGGAGTAATTTTATGCTTGTGATAGATCACATCTTTTGTGATCTCAAACTCTTCGTCAGGATCAAAGACGACAAAGTCTGCATCCATCCCAACGTCTAACTTTCCTTTTCGATTTTGGAGTCCAAGAAAAGATGAAGTCTTTTCACTCATCATTTTGAAAAGCTTAGGGATATCCATTCCACGTGATCGAAACTCAGTCCACATTAGAGGAAGTCCAAATTGAAGTGAACTAATTCCCCCCCAGGCCTTTTCCAAGTCTCCTGTCTCCATCAATTTCAAAGATGGAGTACAGGGTGAATGATCAGAAACGACGAAGTCTATCGTTTCATCTTGTATTGCTTGCCAAAGCTTTTCGTTATTCTCTTTTTCTCTGATTGGTGGACAACATTTAAATTGTGTTTTCCCATCCGGAATTTCTTCAGCATTCAAAAGAAGATAATGTGGACAAGTTTCAACAGTAAACTTACCACCTGCTTTTGCTTTTTTTATTTCTGGAAGCATATCAGCAGAGGACAAATGAACAATATGGACGCGGCAGTTATGTTGTTTGGACTTATCAATCATTAATTTAATAGCTTCATTTTCCCAAGACCTGGGTCTTGAATCCACAAAGCTTTGATACTTTTCTGTAATTTCGGCACCTGTCTTATGATCATCTATTTCTGCATGAATCAGATATGGCACATCATAATTTGCAATTATAGACATGGCCTGATCGAGATCTTTTTCATTCATTTCCGGAAATTCTTCAATTCCTGAATCTATCAGAAAGGACTTAACTCCAAAGACTCCTTGCTGAAGGAGAAAATCCAAATCTTTCAAACTATAAGGCGTCACTCCTCCCCACAAACCGACGTCAATATGTAGTTTGCCCTGAAGAGCATTCAGTTTCTCATCCATTGCAAACTTGCTGGTTGTAACTGGAAGACAGTTTAAGGGCATATCCATGACGGTAGTAATCCCACCGGCAGCTGCAGACATTGTTGCAGTTTCAAAACCTTCCCATTCCGTGCGACCTGGTTCATTAATATGAACATGAGTATCAACTAGACCAGGGGCCACGACCATGTTTCCGCAATCAATCATTTCTCCCTCAAAGTCAGTGGGAGGTACATCAATGACCCGTCTGATTTTTTCATCGTCGAAAACGATCCAGCGTTTTGCTAGACTTCCTGCGCTTAAAACCCGGTTTGAAGTGATACATTTCACGTAGAGGTCCTTCTTTATAGTGATTTAGTATTCTAGATAAAAAAGATATCTTTGCCAAAATAGATAAAGCCGAACCTTAGACTCATAAACTACTGTTTTTACGAGCAAATATGGTGATATATAAGTTTTACACCCGATCACCACAGCGCGTCAAAATATGATATATCTCCTCAGATTTCAAAAAATTAACGGGAACACACATAGGAGAAACCCATGCAAAGAAAAGTCATCGCACTTGCAGTGCTTGCCGCCACAACACTCACATTTTCAGATGCTTTCGCTCAACGTAGAGACGGAAGACGTGATGGAAGAAGAGATGGAAGCGATTTCAGAGTTTGTCAGCCATATCAATTTGAAGTGAGAACACTAAGAACTCAACTCGATAACTTTGAAGATGAAGTTATGGCTCCACTAATGCAGAGATACGACGATCAAAGAAGAAGAGTTTCTCAAAGAATTTCTGAAGAGAACAAAATTGAAGGAGCTATCAGAGATCTAAATAGAGACATTACATCTTCAGAAAGAAGACTAAGCTCAATTCCTGGTCTTATCATTGCTAACAATAACTCGATCAAATCATCTCAAGTAAAAATTCCTGCTCTTCAAGCGGAAATCAAGAGTCTTGAAGCAGAGCTTAATGATGCTGGATGGCTTCGAAGACAAAAACTAAAAATCAAAATCAAAGGTCTTAAAAACGACATCGAAGACGAGCAAAAAAATATCTCAAGAAGAACTCAAGATAATGCAAACATGGAGCAGGAAAGAAATAACCTACCTGCCAGAATTTCTTCACTTAGAGGAAGACTTGTTCAAGCAGAAGAGAATTTGACAGCACACAGAAATCAAATTCCTTCACTTCAGCAGCTTAGAGATGATGAAATCCAACTTCGTAACCAAGTTGATTCACAAGAAGAGCTAAGAGCTTCAATGAGACAAGAACTTGCTCTTGAAGAAATCGATCTTAGAGAATGTATGGAAATCAGAGAAGATGCTCTTACTTATAGAGAACTTATGAAGATGGCCAGAAGACTTAGACAAGCTGAATGTGATGTTGAGCTTGTAAGAAGCAGACTTCCATACAACTTGAGACCAATCGAAAGAAGAGCTTTCGAGCAAGCTGCTAAATTGGTTTGTGACCCTATCACTGATTCAGATGAAGGTAACAACAATGGTGGTGGTCACCACGGTGGTGGACATCAGTAAGAACTGATAATTTTTTAGAATCCAAGGCCCGTTTCGACGGGCCTTTTTTATCTCTGAACTTTCTGCTCTAAAATCTTTTCCAATTCAGAATGCAAAAATCTTCCCTCTTTTTTATCCTCACCAAGACCAGTCAAATGCCGTAAATAAAGAGAGATATTTCGAATTCGAACTTCCCTGATATCAATATACTTTGGAAATCGAGACATCTTTGAATCTTTGTTGAGACTTTTAGGATCCGAAATGTATTGCATCAACCATTTATCATCTTGTTTCTTCCAATTTTCAGAAAGCATCAGATCAGGTCCAATCTCACCACCAAAACCGTTGAGCTTATGGCAAGTGAGACATTGCTTGACGAAGTTCAAGTAACCCCAGTTTACATCATCACTAGCTGTCTTTAATGGTTTGATATCGTCTGGCAATTCGTTAATGATTTTGATGGATTTGATTGACCAAGGCCAATGATGTCGCCTTCTGGTATCGGCCCCTTTTTTGTAACTTTCTTTCCAAACCAAATAGAATCGTCCCAAATCAACTATTTTCTTTTGATAGCCATCAATCGTTACAAAATTGTCGTTTCCTTTGAGTTTATACGCGATGTAGGAACGATTTGTTCTGAACTTTTTGGCTTCAATATAGGCGATATAACCGTCATGACATTCAATCTGGACAAAATTATTAGCTTCCTTCACATCACTCCAAAAAGAATGAATAATATTGTCCATACTAAAGCCCAAGAAAGTTTCTATTCTTTTTGTGTCAAGATTGTAGGTCGAGACTTCTCTCTCAACGAATTGTTTTTGAAGTTGTTCAAGATTGAGCTTTTTGACGCCAATCGGAGTATGAAACTCGATAACATCATCATTGCCATACGCCAGAGCAGTAAAAAGAAAAAAGAAAAAAGTTAGTTTATTCATGATTTCATCGCAATACGTATCAATGCACGTAAATTTTGGTTCTTTTTTTATTCTGTCCTGAAATTGCCTCTAATACAAACTCTCCCTGAGTAAGTTTAAAAACAAATTCAGAACCATTATGAACTTCTTTATTATCTATTTTCCATATTGTGTTTTCGTGGCCACTTCCAGAAGTCCTAAAAGTCATAACTTCTAGATGGTCAGGAATCCTAGGGTCTCTGGCCAAGTGCAAAAGATCAGTATCAGGCTGAATTTTCCACTCATCATTTTCAACTGCAGATAAGGTGACATTTACACTATCTCTTTCTGAAAGTTCCTCACGCTTGTCACACCCTCTTTCTGTTTCCAAACATACTTGAACTCTCGAAAGATTGGGACTCATTTGAAATTTTGCACCAGTATTAAGCCATCTACTTTCGATCAAAGTTTTACCGACTTTCAAAGCTCCTTTAGAACCCGTTATTTCATCCATCGACGAACCATCGAGATTACCAATCCAAACACCTATCAAATATTTGCTGTTAAACACAAAGGCCCAAGAATCACGATAGTCAGTACTCGTACCTGTCTTGAAGCCCACTTGGTGATCAAATTCGATTCGACCAAATTCTTTCTGCCTGGCCTTTGGGTCAGATAAAATATCAAGTGTCATATCAGTTGATTCTGTTGTGAAAAGACGTGATTCAGGTTCTAGGTACTGCTCTTCAAAATGACGAAGATTATGACAGACACCACGTCTCGCGAGACATGTCCATGCTTTCATCATATCCATTAAGGAAACTTCCATATTTCCAAGGGCAAGTCCGTCTCCATAAAAGCTGACTTCTCTTTCTAGAGGAATCCCTGCTTTGACCAAAGTCTCGTACAACTTTTCTTCTCCAACTTCTCTCACCAATTTGATTGCTGGGACATTCAATGAATTTGCCAAGGCTTCTCTAAAAGTTAGCTCTCCATAATAATTATGACTGTAGTTGGTGATCTGATGAAGTCCTCCTGCAACTGTCGTTTCAACAGGAGTATCTGATATAACTGATCCTGTGTTGTATCCTTTTGAGAAGGCAAGTGTATAAAGAAATGGCTTTAAAGTGCTTCCAGGTTGTCTTGGGACAAGAGTTGTATCATAACCAAGGCCATTTTCATCATCATTAACTACTACGTGAGAGAGAACTTCGCTTGTTCGATGGTCAATAACTATTAAAGCACCATTTCTAGCCCCAAACTTTGACAGGTACTTGAGTTTGGAACTTAACAATGACTCTGCCTGAAGTTGTATTCTCCGATCAATTGAAGTTTTAACTGTATCAGCTTCACTCGGTACTAATTTAGCAAGATAATCAAGATAAAGATCAACAGAGGGCTGAACATTAGAAGGAAAAGATTGAAGAACAAGCTTGTCATCAATTCCTTCTATCAATCCAAGTTTTCCCGCCAAACGCATGATGCTTTTTTCAATTTGATTTCCCTTTCTGATATCAAACCGAGATGGGCTTTTGACCAAAACCACCAGAGCCAAAATTTCTTTTACAGAAAGAGTATCAAGACTTCTTTTGAAATATAACTCCGAAGCTTGATGAAAGCCTCTACGGTGAGAAGCAAAAGGAACTTGATTGAGGTAAAAAGAAAGTATCTCTTCTTTTGAGAAGTCCTTTTCCAATTTCCAAGCTTGCCACATTTGAATCCAACGATTCCAAACAGTCCTTTTCCGAGTTGAAATGATTCTTACAGTTTGCTCAGAGAGAGTACTTCCCCCCTGATAAATCCCGCCTCTCTTTATATTTTGCCAAACAGCTCGTGCCTTGGAACGTAAATCTATACCGTTATGGGAATTAAAGCGTTGGTCTTCAGATGTAATCAAAGCATCAATCAAAACTGTAGGGAAATCACTTATAGAATATGGAAAATGATTCCATTGCCCTAAATACTTTCTAGAAAGCACCTCACCTTCTCGGTCTAAAAAGACAGTTCTCTGAAGGCTTGGGAGCTCCAGTTTAATTTCATCTTCATTGATTTCAAAGAGAGTTCCTCCAATCAATAAAGCGACAAATAGGACAAAATGGAGTTGTGCTCTATTCAACAATCTTTATATCCCTTTCGATTTCACTACCGTAAGTTTCTGGATTATACATCTCTTGAGCCAAAGCCGGCATGGCAGTGAATTCACCAGTCGCAATTGCCTGAGCCTTATAAGAGACATGATATTTTCCAGGTGGCAGATAGGTACTATAGAAAACAGCTCGATCATGCCTCAGCTCTTTATGATAAAAACTCCATCTTGAACCAGCATACCAGAAGAATCGACTGTTTCCATAAAATCGACTGACTACCGACTCTGCTCGTTTATTATCATCTGCATCTACTGTGCTGGCAGTGGCCAACTGAGTGTTTACTGGCTCAAATCCTGCAGGAATGGGGTCATCTACGACGACGAAATGCCTACTGCTTGGAATACTGATCATCAAATCGACACTGATCAAATCTCCTCTTTTGAGTACCGTTTTTGAATCCAAATCAACCCACTTCTGACCTTTCTTCACCATCATGTTCTTTTTTATTTCGATTCCATGATTTAGATTTTTATCAGAATCCTTAGGGGAATAGCTCATTTGAACTTTGTAATAGAGAGTTCCTTTTCCTTCTTTATTAACGACCAATTTTTGCTTGTTACCAATATCGGACTTTTGAAGTTCCGTTGCCCATGTATTACCTTCCAGCGAATAATCCTCAAATTTTCCCTCAGCCCATTTCTTACCTCTAAACTCTGAAGTCATTTTAAAATTAGGTTTTTCACTTTCAAATGCATTGGCATAGGAAATCAAAGCATTCATACAGTAAATAGTTTCTTGAGTAGTTCTCCAATACTTGTCAGCCGTACGCATATCGAGCGTAACTGAACGAGCTAGTTTCGAAGGTAAATCGGAAAGCCAATCTTTATTCACACCTTTTTGATGTGCAATACTAGCAGCCATCAAACCTGAACACTGAGTTCTTACCGGACTTGAGTGCATACGATAAAAGCCATCATCCAAAGTTTCGTTGAACCTGACTTTCCCAGCATCGAATACAATATTGCCCAGGATTTTTTCTAAACTTTGTTTAACTACTTCCTGATCGTTACCTTTATAAACGCCTGCAAGGAAGTAGTGAAATTGACCAAAACGGCTCATCTGATCGAAATCTTTCCAAAAACGCTTGACCTCACCATCAGCAAGTTCGCCCTCCTTCGCCAAAGTCATCAAAATCATAGAACGAACTGTAATCATCATCCGCTTGTCGTACCAACTCTCAAAAGTATTTCTTCTTAGCAGTGATTTTAAATAAGTATGAAGCTTATTCTTGGCTTTGGAATCAGCTTGATAACCGTAATCTTTCAACCAACTAAGCGCCATTCCGGTAAAAGCAGAAAGATACTGATCTTCATACTTGCCGTAATAGCTCATGGCCCCACTTGGAAGTTGATAATTTGAAATCATAGTAAGAGTATCCCTGACCAATTTGTCGGCCTCTTTCCACTCTACTTTATCTTTGAAATATTTTTGCAGCTTCAGGAATTGAGCAGCCGCAACTGCCTTGGAAAGTTTTTGTTCCCAACAAGAGTACGGGTAATCCTTCAGATATTTAAAACCTTCTTCAATATGCCCAATCAAAGTTGAAGAGACATTGAGCTTCAAACCTCCGACATCTTCATGAATATTCTTAGGAAAAAGAATATCCAGGCTGTCTGATGTTTCAGTGGCCAGAGTACCATACTGAGCTGCCCAGTATCCCGGTCTTCTCTTTTTGACTTGAATCTGTTTGATCAGCTTATCCTCATGATGACTGTCTCCAGCCTTTACAATGAATGAGACATAGTCATCTGATGTTTTTGGATCTTCTTTGATTTTAGAAGTCACTAGATCCATTTCGACATATCGTTTTTCATTCCCTTCCATTTTGAAGGTTTCAGACTTCTCCAGGTTTCCACCATTAACTAAACCAGCGGCAGCGATTGTGACCTTGATATCACGTTTGTAGTTTTCTCGATTCATGATGGTAAAACGAGCTTTGAATCTATCACCTTCAACCAAATAATTTGGAATAGCTGGTCTGATTTCCGTCGGAAGTTTCGCAACAAATTTTGAAGTCCCTAGACCCAATCGATCCATCTTATCCGCGGCAAGAACCAAAACTTTCCATCCTGTCAGATTGTCTGGCAATGAGAACTTAACTTTCCCTTCTCCACCTTTCAATTTTAAAGACGGATTCCAGTAAGCGACAAAATCAAATCGACTTCTGACTTCAGCTCCTCCGCCTCCTCCTTGGTTAGCACCTTTCTTTTCAAACTTCTGTTTTCCAATCAGCTGTTTGATCAATGAAAAAGTTCTCACGTCCAGAGATTGCAAATCCGCAAGCCCTTTATAAGGATCAAAGTAACCTTCACCTTCTTTAATCAAGTCAAATACTGCTTCATCTAGAACAGCAATCGCAACTTCCACATCTCCAAGTCTCTTAGTCTTGCTTTCCGCTTCAATTTCAAGTGTGACATCATCACCTGGATAATAAGATTTTTTATCTGTTTCAATTTCAAGATCGATCTTTTTATAGGGATCTTTAACAAGAAAGGTTTGATAACCAGCTTTGTAGCCAGGCTTACCAAGATCTAGAGAGTCAAACCCCTTCGGCTCACCTTGCCTAGGAGAAAAGAGATTTACTGAAAGATAGAATCCCGGGATATAGTCCGGTTTGACTTTGAATTTCAGCATATAAGCACTGTCTTCAATTTCTTCAATCCATCTTTCAATGACTCCATATCTTTCAATTGTGATAAGGGCCTTAGCTTTGGGATATGGATTTTTTATCAGAACTTCTACTTCTTCACCGACTTTCAAATCGGTACTTTCAACTTCAAGGGCCAGACTATTGTTGTTCTCATCTCCCCATAGGAATTGCCCCTTACCCACAACATAAAACTTGCGTGTTAAAGTTTGACCAGTAGAAACCAAGCGCGTGCTAACTTCATGATAACCAGCTTCTTTGAGTTTAAAGTCACATTCTTCAGGATCATCATCTGACTCAATATTACATTTTTCAACTTCTTCCCATGAGTACTCATTTCGAGTGACGTAAGCGTTTCCACTTCCTTTCACTTTGACAGTAGTAACCTTTTGTCTCTTCAAAATAGCTTCAATCTTTTCGCCTTCAACCGGCTTTGAGGCTTCATCTAGTACGATGTGTGAAAGCTCAGCTTTATCTCCGACACGATATGACCACTTATCCAAAAGGATACCCATAAATCTGTTAGCCCCAAAATATTCTGCTGAAGCACTGGCCGCTATATTTTTTCCTCGATCATCTTTTATCGCTCCCTCTACACTGATTCTGGCATAAGGAAAGTTTTCATCAAGAGTAACGACTTGCTTACGATCACCCTGCTTATCCAGCTTTTCCGTCGATTGATGTACTTGCTTGGTTTGATAATATTTATCCCAGGAGTTGAACTGAAATTTTGAGAACTTATTATTTTTTGGTGAAAATGCTGCCTCAACCAAAGTCATGGTTACTCTTGAGACACTGTCAGTAAATGGGCCACCAGAGTGCATTCGTCCACTGGAAGTAGCTTCCAACTTACTTCCTTTTTTGAAAACAGAACCATTCAAACTCATTAAAGACTTAAAAGGGGCTGGAGTGAAATCAGCAACCAATACAGTCATGGGCTCCAATGTCTGATTCCCAAAATCATGCTTTGCCGTCAGTAAAAAGCGATACTCTCCAACCGAGGCATTCTTGGGAACTTTAAAAGAGCCGTGTGTAGTTCCAAACTCATTTAACTTTAAGGCCTCAACTTTATGAACAAGTTTACCCGTTGGATCCTGGACAGTTAGATTGTAGGTCATGTCTGGAGGCAACTGGAGAGAATTATTCCCTTCCATTCTTACGAAAATTTTGAATTCTACTTCACTTCCAAGACGATAAACTCCTTGAGGTGTCATGCCCCAGGATTTCAAGTGTCCAAACTTTCTTGCACTAACTGGATATGCCGACTGAGTGTATTCATATGTATTGTATGAATAGCGAAGAGGAAGTACTGCTAATTCACCGTCTTTTTTTACAGTTACAAATTTGGTTGTTTTAAAGTCATCCCAGGAATGTTGAAAGAGATCCAATCCAGGACTCATCGTCTCCAAACCAGGAAGAATTGCAAGTCCATCTCGATCTGTCTTAACTGTTTTATGAAACTCTCCAGAGCCTCCCCATTTGGCGACAACAACTTCAGCATCGGACACAGGCTTTCCTGTTTTTAGATCCAATACCCAAACCAAAGAGTTGTAATGTCCAAACTTGGCAAAGACCTGCCAAGGAGTTACCTGTGCAGTCATTCCCCGATTGTAATCATTCTTGATTTGCTTGATATCAAAAAAAGTAATTCCAGATTTACCATCAAGCATCTGCTCAAGACCCAAAGGAAAGTAATAAGAAACATCTTGGGGAGTCGCAGGTGTTAAAGTTCGAGATTGAGAACTTTTCAGTCCTGAAGCAGTCCATGTCTCATAGTCGACATCCAGTTTTGACATGTTGGTTACAAGGAGTGGAATATCGTTACCGATTCCTTTTTCAACAACAGCGTCGGCATATTTTGAACTGATTGAAGGACTTCTTGGATTGAAAACAATTTCAAACATTGAAAGACCTTCCAACTTTTCATTGAAGATATTTCTAATTTCAGAAAGATCCATTTGATAAGATACTCCTGATTTCAAAACGGAAGGCATGCTGATTGTAGATGTTGGATAAGTCCCATTGAAGTTGTAAAGATCTGAAAAAGGGTTAACACCCTCTGAAACAGGAGCCCATTTTATTGCCTGATAAACATCTTTTGGAACTACCGGATTCGTGAGTTCCACAGTTTTATTCATATGCGGTTCGCAATGGGGCTGACCTTTTTCTGGTGCTATGGCTCGATTCAACTCGAGACTTGAAAACTTCTTCGTTCGATAAGTTCCATTTTCCATGTAAGAACAGGAAACTTCTTTTATTCGAAACTTTGGAGGTGTAGTAATCGACTTGGCAAATGTATTTGAACTCCCAAGAGGACCCTCATCATTCAAAATTCCAGGAGCAACCGTGAAACTGTAATTTGCTTCTCTTTCCAAATCTTCAGTTAGTTCAATAAACCATGTATTTCTAAACTTTCCTTTTTCATAACCTTCTTTGTCGAAGAACTGCCATTTGTAAAACCTTGGCCCATTAGAAATTTGAATGGCCTTTTTAAGAGATTCCTCACTAATTTTCATGTTGTGATAAATTCTCATCCTCGGACGAACAGGAGAGCTCCATTCACCAACCCCAAGCAGGGAGAGATACTTCACTTCAGGTCTTTGTGTGGAAAAACTATGAGAGTACTCTTTATCCAAAGACTCTCCATCATGGGACTTCATGCTCTTTTTCACATCAATGGTGTACTTTGTTGCGAGTTTGACTCCATTGTCGTGATCAAGTTCACATGCCAGGTTTTTAGTATCAACCCATCTCCACTTACAATCCAATTTTGGCTGGATTGTAATCGGTAATGCAGAAGCTTTGACATCCATGTTTCCAAGTGGTCTCATCGCTTTATTAAAAGTGAAATTAATCTGTCGCTGTGAGCGGACGCGATCACCAGATGGAGTAATGCGAAGTATTTTCACTTCAGCAAATGAGTTTATAGAGAAAACAAAGACAAGGAGGACGAGAAGAGTCCGAATTGCACTCACGATTCTTTCCTTTTGGATGGGTTGGAATTGTGAGTATTATAGGGCGTCAAGGTTGATATGGGTATAAAGAAGAACTTTCTATTTCTATGTGTCATTGTGCTGGCTCCTGAACTTTTGGCCAAGGAGTGTCGCTACACGGCAACTGTTTGGAATGCAAAGCTTAAGAAAGTCGTTGATCAAATCACTGTGGTAAAAGATTTTTCAGCTCTTTCTCGCCATGAAAAAGGTCCATTCGGATGCACTCCCTGTGAAAGTGATCAGATAGATCTTAATCTTCCCTTTCATCCCCCAGTGAAAATCTGCAGACACATTGCTTCAAAAATAGAACGCGTTCTTATTCAAGCTCACGAAGAAGGTTATCCAATTAAAAAGATCATTGCCTACCGTCCCGGTCTCAGCAAAGGGCCGCTTGATCAACATGGAAATAGAACTGAACTTTCCAATCATTCATTTGGAACTGCAATTGATATCAACCCAGAAAATAATGGGCTCTATGGGAACTGCAAAGTCTGGAATTCAACATGTATCCTTTTAAAAGATGGTAAAAGAGTTTTAGAGCATCCACTGACTCTCAAAAAGAATAGTCCACTTGTTCTGATGATGAGAGAAATTGGAATGAAGTGGGGAGGTGAAATCAAAGGTAATCAAAAAGATTTCATGCACTTTTCACACAGTGGGTACTAGATTCCCAATTTTTTAGCGATAGTTTCAGGAATACAAAAATAATTCACACTAATTGCGGGATTGTATCCATCTTTTTTCGGACTCGGATAAATAGTTCGGGTACGTGTCGTGAATTCTTCCAAGACTCGATAACCTCCATAGGTCGCACATTTTTTCCAGCTGTAACGAGCATTTTCACCTTCTTCACTATCGATGGCCGGTCGAAGGCCTTGGCCTGAAATTTCATGAACGTAACGAAAGCCGGCATGATAAGTATTCCATCCTGTAAAAAGAAGATCTTCATCTAAAAGTCCAGACTCTTCAGTAAAGCAGATAATGATTCCAGCTTTTGCATACTCGCTAAATACTTCAATCATTTTTTCATTGGTCTGATTTCGTACTTCATGAAAGCCATTTCCAACCACCATGACAGCATTTTCAGTTTCTGCTTTTTCTTTTCGTATTCCATCGATCAGAATTTCAGGTTTTCCGATGTCTGCTTTCCTGACAAATTTCATATTTTGTGGAAGCTTACCTTTCTTTTGATTTTCAACAGATTTATCTATGGCAGCATCTTCAAGATCTGCCCCAAAGTACTGAATGTGCTCTTCACCATTTCTTTCAAAGCGTTGTCTGGTTGCTTCCCCCTGACCTACAGCATGCTCGACATAGACATCATATTTGAAATCATACTTTTTACAAAAAGCATCAATTGCATCATTGATTTGTTTAAAAGATTTACTATTTGCGTCCTGACTAGCGGCAACGTTCTCTCCTCTGGCAACCCAAAACCCTTCCCTATTTCCCCTGAGTACTTTTTGATGATGAGTCATATAGGCATGGTAGGCATGAATGATTCCATAAGGTCCTGGACCTCGGGTAAACATCCTCTCACCCATTTGAGTTATCTGACCATTTGATTTCATGGCGCCGGCGCTATGAAGAACTTTAATCATTGAGTCTGAAAAAAGAAGACCGGTATTCGCAATATCAGTTCCCGCTTTCATTCCTCGGTTGGCATCGAGATAACGAACGGCCAGAACGATCGGCAAGAGACGGTAACCGACTTCAACTTCTTGAACACCTGCAACCCAACCAGGAACAGGCTTATCTGTGTCTTCATAGTCGAGAAATCTTTCCACCATTTGGGAAACATCTCCTCGAAGGACTTCAACAATATTTTGAATAATGTTTCTAGGAATATCAGAAGGCAGAGCTTTGCATCTTTCAAAAACGTTTCTTGCCTGAATACAGCCACTGATTTTATATTCCTCTCCTCTATTTTCAAGATAGCCTCGTGAAAGAAGAAATTTTAAATCATGTTTAAGTTGAATCGGATCAAGTTCATGCGTCTTGGCAAACTCTGGTCTGGAAAACCATTTCTTTGTAGAGATCAACTCATTGAGTCCCAACTCATCAAAAGTAGACAACACTTGTCTTAAAAGCCAAAGATCAGAAGGAGCTGTCACTCCTGTTGTCAGAGTCACTCTTTTAAGTACATCTGTCCCTCGAAGAATATTTTCCAAACTCTCACCTGAGACTTCGTCAGATTCTCCTAGTTTTTTTTCTAATCTCTCAAGAACTTCAACCAGACGCTGACCATCACGAAGGAGATGTGGAACACGATCCAAGAAATGCTGAAATGAATCTTCTTGAATAACAGGAAAACCTGCCTTTCCAACAGAAGATGGGGCCATCAAAATTTTGATGAGGGCCTCAGTTGTATTTGAGCCAAGAGGCTCACAAGTCTCTTGAATGATATTCACCGCTATCTTTTTCATAGCTCACATTATCCCACAGGTTCAGGTTTCGAACCAGCCAGCTTTTTCAATAATAACAAGAAGTTGAATAAAAAAAGGGACCTTCCCGGGTCCCTTTTGGATATCGAATAAAATCAAATTTAGTGACTAACTAAGCGACTCTTACCAATTCAGCTACAAATTTTTCAATGAAAGAAAGACCTGGTTGAATTTCTCTTCTTTCAATGAAGTTTTGAATTTTCTCACCCGGAAGAGGAAATCCACCTTCGATCAGTTTGTTGATCAAAAGATCTATTTCCATTTCAGTTTCATCTTTGATTTCAGTTTTCTGTTCAAACGCCCATGCTGGAGCAACTTCAGCGAAGGCCATACCTGCATGTTTGCCTTGTCCATTAATGACTCTGTCTCCAGAAGTTCCTTCCCAAGTTCTTGCATAAAATGAAAGGTGGCTTCTAGGAATGTTGGCCATCTGTCCAGAAGCTTCAACCCCTTTGTAACCTATGAACTTGGAAATTTTCTTGGCAGCAGCTTCAAAACCGTAAGTCATTGAGCTGTCTCTTCGACTCAAGTTGATAACCTTCACTCCTGAAGCAACAAGATTCTTAATCTCTTCTTTAGCATAGTCTCCATCAGTGATGATGAAATCTGGTTTACTGTCTTTCATTATTTGAGCAAAAAGTTTTTGTCTGTACTGCGCAGTTTGCTCAAGCACGACTGACCACTCTTCATCAGTAGCACCTTCCATTCCAAAAGGAACAGTTTTGATGACAAGATACTGATCTTCAACTCCTAGATCTCTCATGAGTCCATGTAAGTACTGTCCTCGAGTACCAGTCAATGCACGTGAAGTGATAAGGTCATCCCATCCATGTGGATCGGCCAGGACAACAACTTTAGGATTAACAAAAGTTCCTCTGTAGTGTCCAAAGTCAGCGACTTCATCATTGTTCTTTACGTTAAGAGCAGCAATTCCATCATTTCTGAAAGACATTCCTGGTTTGGACTTGAAAATCTCTTTCAAGTTAAGATTCTCTTTCATGATCTTAGCGTATTTTTCTCCTGGGCCGGCATCAAATACATAGCGAAGATCGAAGGATCTTGGTCTAGCGATGAAAAGTTCTTCTTCAGAGAACTCATCTCCAGGAAGAGCGTCAGTCATTTCATCAATTTTAGACATGTTAAACTTAACTCTGTCTCTAGTTCCGAAAACGATGACATGTGCTTTTCCACTCATTCTTGAAGCAGTTGACACTGAAACCATTCTTGAACCAGGAGTTCCAAAGTCATAAAACTCAGGACCAATATCCGCTCGAGAATACTTATATGGCTTTCCTGCGACAAACTGGTTTTCTTGTCCTGGATCAGCTTCGATAGTCCAACCTTCGGCAACATACTTCTTAAGATCTTCAACTTTGCTTCCAACAGCTTCCGAAGCTTCAGTTTTAGATAACCTTGAAAGAAAAGATGGGTGTGGAAGTTCAACGAAAAGAATATCGTTTTCAATCACAGTTCCATCATTAAGCTTAAGACCTTTCAATGATCTTGTTCTCGTTCCTTTGATCACGGCCCTCGCAAGATCATAACCACCTAACTGAGCAGGATGAAGAAGACCATTGTTATATGGTCCACCTTTTGAGAAGACCATTTTTTCGATATAGGCTTCCAAGTTGGCTTGTAGATCTTCAACAACTGCAGACTGTTCAGAAACATCTTTGTAATCGACTTTTCTTCCAAGCATATCGCTGTAAAGATCATAGCCCTTTTCGTTAATTGGAGTTGGGAACTGATTATTTCCACCTGCATACTGAAGCTTTATTTCTGGAACTTGGATATTCTCCATTGAGTTTTCAGAACGTGAACCAACTTTGCCACCTTTTGATTCAATATAAGATGCTACGGCATCTCTAGCTGCTCCACCAAAAGTTACGATCAATCTCATTGAGTCACGATTGTTTTTTACAATCCAATCGATAAGATTATTTCTCCACTTGGCAATTGGTGAACCATTATCTTGAGTCATCAACCAAAGTTGATTATCAACCAAGTTTGAAAAACGTACAGATCTCTCACCATTTTTTTCATAGATATAAGGAGTTTGATAAGAACCATACTGACCTTTGATGGTGAATGCATAAGTATTGATGAAGGCGGCACTTTCGTTTACCCCAAAATATTTGGCAAGGTCCTGAGCTCGTCCACCAAATCCTGCAGTGGCCGGACGGCCAGCGGCTTCAGCAATATGGGTTCCGTCCTGTCCAATAAAAAGCATTTTGACAGAATTTGGCTCCAGTCTCATTCTCCAAGGAATTGGACCAAAGGCCGGTCTGAATTTTTGAGATTTAGTCAGTTTGTAAGAGATTTCTGGCATGTTTGGAATATCGGCCGTTAAATCGATGAGTTCACGTCCCATTTCTGTTTCTGTAGATGGACCAGCATCATAAGACCATTTAGGGAGATCAGCTTGAACTGTCACGCCTAAGATACTGAAAATAAAGATAATCACCTTGGCAATTGGTGAAGTTTTCATGATTTCCCCCCGGAATATTTCTAAACCACCGCAGCATACAAAGATTGAGTGTTATACTCAACTTGTCCTGTTGTTTTGGAAATTATTACAAGTTCACGCCCCTGTGAAATAGGGAATCTAAATGCTATCAATATCAAAATTAGATAAGAAGGAATGGTTCTATATATTCACAAAAAAGACCGATAAGCCGGTGAAAATAAGTTAAACCGAGGTGACTCATGAATCATTTGGTGGTGCTCTCCATCTTTGTATTTTTTTCAATTACTCACACTGCAAAGGCCGAAGTGTTCTGTTCAGAAGAATCTTCCGATGGTTTTTCCAAGTGTCATCAAGTCAATTCCATCTCTGTAGCTACCGATCCTTGTCCAAATGATAATCAAGAAGCTGAAGACAATCAGATTCTTGCCAATGAAGGCATTAGTGAACACACTCCGGTTACATGTAATGATGATGACCTTTTCAAAGGCCTTCGAAAAGAAGATCAACCTTCACGTAATGAGCTGATCAAGGACTACACAAAACAATGTAAAAAGAAGGCAAAACAATACAAAAAAGCCGTCTTTAAAAAGATGCTTAAAGAAATGAAATTAGGTCAGGCCTTTCAGGCCCTACTTAAGAAGAAAAAGAATATTTACAGCACCAAAGCATCAGGTGGGAAAAAACAAAAAGTTAGTGCTGACCTCTCTCCTGAAGATATGGAAAGCATGAGTCAGGAAGAGCTCAATAGTTACATCATGGATAAACTCAATGATAAAGTCCCTGGACTGAAGGACGCTATCTCTAAATCCAAAAGTGAAACAAATAACTTGAGCCCTGGTTTCCATGAAAGTGAAACGATTCCTATGAACATAGTCGTTCAAAAGAACGGACGACAAGCTTGTACTGTCAATGTAGATAAGGCTCCAGAGAAAGAACCTTATTCAGTAAAACCATGTGAATTTTGCAAAGGCAAGGACGTCAAAAATAGTTTCGTTGATGATTGTTCTTACATGACTTCAAATGGTTTCTCAGAGTCTGATGCTCTTAAAGTCGTCGACTCCAACAAGAATAACAGAAAAGAATTCTGCCAGCCTGAAATGCAAGGCAAGAACACTGATATGAGTCAGATCAATTCAATGGCCAAACAGTTATGTGACATTGCAAAGAAAGGTCTCGTTCCCGATTTTGAAATTGAAACAACCCGAAACCTCTACAACGACAAGACAGAAAATCTGGCTGCCAAACGAGGGGAATTCATTCAAAAATACCTAAAACAAAAAGTTAAAAAGGATTGTGAACTCGAAGAAGCTCCCGAATGGCTTGAAGACAGTGAAGAATTCGCCAATAGGATCAGAGTGAAGCATCCAGAATATGAAGGAAGGTCAAATAAGGGAGATTACGGTCCGGACCCGTATGCTTCCGAAGACAAACAAGCACAAGAAATTGAAAATCTTGCAAAGACAATGAATAAAGAAAAGAAAAATTTTATTGAGAAACGTGATCTAAAGCAAAAAGAAATGAACTCAATGAAAGATCAGAAGAAATTGGTTGAAGCCGATATGGCCCAGCTTAAAAAGAAATATGATGAACTTCAAAAAGAACTACAAGGTGAAACAGAGATTGGAAAAATTAACATGATCTATCAGGATCTCTCTGTCATCACTAATGGAATTCATGACCTACACAACAATATGGATAGCTTGGATCAGAAGATTAATGACAGCCTTCAGGAAGTCCAAGGTCTTGGAGAGAGAATCAATAATTACTCAGAGACAAGAATAAAAAGAAAGCAGGAGATGCTTCAGGCCTTCTATGCGGACAAAAAGTCCAATCCAAATCATGACAAGCAAGAATGGGACAAAAAGCTTTTTAATGAATTCAAAATGGTTCGCATTTCTGGAAAAGCAGTTGAAGACCACGGAGTTCCCTCTATTGACGAAGGTCTCTCTCCAGAACTCAGTGTTGCCTTGAACGCTCTGGTCAAACTTGATCAGTTTACCTGTGAAATGGAACCAATTTCTACTCACAAAACCAAGATGAGTGGTGCATTGAAAGTCCTTGGAAAAGTTGGACTAGCGATCGCCTCTCCTGTCGTCGTAGGTGTCGGTTTAGGAGCCTCTATTGTGGCTTCTCCAATAACCACCACTGCTTCACTCTTTTGCCAAGGTTGTGGAAAACCAGGACAAACCATGCCGAGATGGATGATGTTCGGGAACCCAAGGGCCCTTGATCTTAGGAAAGGATGGCCCAAACGACTGAAAAAAGACATTGGAGAAGGGGTTGATGCCTATTTCAACCTCGGAGGCCTTCTAAAAATCAAGAAAGATGATCGAGTGACCACTGTTCACGAACTTGATGCATATGATGAAAATTGATGATCTCTGATCATTGTGGTATTCCCTGTCGGTAAATTAAATAATTTTACCAACGGGAAGATGCCATGATCAGCACCTCGAATGTCGGCCTAAGTTTTGGCGGCAGAAAGCTTTTTGAAGACGTTAATGTCAAATTTACTCCGGGAAACTGCTACGGTCTGATTGGGGCCAATGGTGCAGGAAAGTCGACTTTTCTTAAGATCCTCTCTGGTGAAATTGAGCCGCAAAATGGTCAGGTCAATATCACTCCAGGTCAACGTCTCTCAATATTGAAGCAGGATCACTATGCTTTCGACGAGTATACCGTCATGGAAACCTGTTTGATGGGTAATGATAGACTCTACAAAATCATGAAAGAAAAAGATGAGATCTACCTCAAAGATCCGTTCACTGATGAAGATGGAATTCGAGCTTCAGAACTTGAAACTGAATTCGCTGACATGAATGGATGGGAAGCTGAGTCTGAGATCGGAATCATTCTTGATGGACTTGGAATCGGAACCGAACTACATCAAACAGTTTTGAAAGATCTTCAGCCGGATCAAAAAGTTAAAGTCCTTCTGGCCCAAGCGCTTTTTGGAAACCCAGACATTCTCCTACTGGACGAGCCTACCAACCACTTGGACATCAGGGCCATTAAATGGCTTGAAAACTTCCTTTTGGAATTCAAAAACACCGTTATCGTTATCTCTCACGACAGACACTTTTTGAATAAGGTCTGTACCAATATCGCAGATATTGATTATGGAAAGATTACTGCTTACGCTGGGAACTATGAGTTTTGGAAAACATCAAGTGAACTAGCTGTTCGTTTGAGATCTGCTGAAAACAAAAAGTCTGAAGAAAAGGCAAAAGAACTCAAGGCCTTTATCCAAAGATTCAGTGCCAACGCTTCAAAATCAAAGCAAGCAACTTCAAGACAAAAACAACTCGATAAACTTCAATTGAATGATCTTCCGATTTCTACTCGGAAATATCCTTATGTAGAATTCAAAGCAGACAGAGAAGTAGGAAAAGATCTTTTGACCGTTGAAGGACTTACTAAAACCATCGATGGAGTGAAGATTCTCGATAATGTGAGATTTCAACTTAATAAAGATGACAAAGTTTGCTTTCTCTCTGAAAACGATCTGGCCGTAACGACACTTTTTGAAATTCTTGCAGGTGAAATGGAGCCAGATTCTGGAACTATCACTTGGGGAGTCACAACTAAGAGATCATACTTCCCTACTGACAACTCAAAATATTTTGAAAGTGGTGAAAACAATCTGGTTGATTGGCTTAGACAATACTCTGAAAACACCGACGAAACTTTCATCAGAGGTTTTTTAGGAAAGATGCTCTTCTCAGGAGAAGAAGCATTGAAGAAAACCAATGTTCTCTCTGGAGGGGAAAGAGTTCGTTGTATGCTTTCAAAGATGATGCTCTCTGGGGCCAACGTTCTTATTCTTGATGGTCCAACCAACCACCTTGATCTTGAAAGTATCAGTTCTGTAAACGAAGGCCTGGTCAGATTTAAAGGAACTGTGTTGTTTCAATCACATGATCATGAACTTGTTCAAACTGTTGCCAATCGAGTAATCAAGCTCGACGGCGGCGTTACCTTTGATAAAGAAATCAGCTACGAAGAGTATCTCGACACAGTTCAATAAAACTGGTGTAACTTTGGGACTCCTGCCACTTTGACGGAAGTAAGAGTGGCAGAAACTCTTACATTCGATTGAAAAACTCACCTTTTCACCTCGCTGCATCAATACATTTGCTTCAATGCATTCAAAAATAACTAAAATTAGTCTACGAAAACGCCAATCAAGGAGAGAGTTAATGAAGCATCTACTCGTGCTTATTGGGCTTATGCTTTCAAGTGTTACTTTTGCTGCCGACTCAGATTTCGGAAGAGCAACTTACACTGGAGACAGAGGTCAAGAAGTCATTAATCTAATGACGGAAACAACCAGAACTGAATACCGTAACGTTCAAGTTCCTTACCAAGAAAGAGTTTGTCGATACGAGACAAGATACAGACAAGAATGTCACCAAGAACCTGGAAGACAAGTATGTCGTCAAGAACCTGGAAGACAAGTTTGTCGTCAACAACCTCCAACAAGATCATGTCGAACTCGTCCTGACGGAAGACAAGTTTGTACAACACAACCAGGTAGACAAGTTTGTCGTCAAGAGCCAGGAAGACGTGTTTGTCGTCAAGAGCCGGGAAGACGTGTTTGTCGTCAAGTACCATACCAAGAACAAGTATGTCGTATGGAAACTCGTTACAGATACGAAAGACGTCCATACACAGTTGTCGACCAAAGAACTTATGCCGACATCTCATTCTCTTTCAACCATGCTGTTTGGGAAAACCTTGGAATCCAAGTTGACCTGACTGCAGAACTTCATAGAGATATCTTGAATGTAAGAGCAGAAGACTTTTCAAGTCCTGGAATGCTTCTTAAAGATGTTGTCAGAAGATCTGATACAGGTGGAAGAGTTGATAGAAGAATCTCTGAGCATCACACTGTTTCTCTTCTTGAAGCAGACAAGCTACTTGCTCCAATGAGAGATTTCATCAACAACAGTGACATCATGAATGGAACAGTAAGAGTCAACATGTCAGAAGTGACCTATCCAGCTGACACTCAATTCAGCATGAGAATCACTTCAAATGGATCTGTTGTATTCGACAGATACCTTCAACCAAACGAGTATAGAATCAATACCAATGCTGGTGGAAGAAGCCAGGTTGAATTGAACCTTGGAAGACTTGCTTCTATTCCAACGGGAGCTCAGCTGGTTATCGACTTCACTGTCTCAGCTAATCCTTCAGACTTCCTGAATGCTTGGCAACACAATGGGTGGAATAAAACTCACTCATTCTCAGCAATCTACAGATAATTCTAAATCTCCATCAGGCCTTCGGGCCTGGTGGAGTTTATGAAAAAAATCTTTTTACTTCCCTGAGTATTTCTGAAATTTTGATAGGCTTTCTAAATACTGCGCAGATATGCGGACAGTCTTCGGTTTCATAAGAAAATTCTACACCACTACAAAGAAAAATTGCTGGTGGATTTTCGGTCATTTTACATACTTCTTCAACCAGCCAATTCCCATTGCCATCAGGTATATGAATATCTGTGATGAGTGCATGAAAATGATTTTGCTTAAATTTCTCTAAGGCCTCTGATCCTGTTGTGGACGCTAAAACAAAGGCTCCGGCAGCTTGAAACTCTTCTATCATCAACTCAAGAAGCATTTCTTCATCTTCTACAATAAGAATGTTAATGCCGGTTAGATCTGCCATTATGCCCTATCGAGAACCGCTTGAAGGTTTGTTTTTAGGGCATACTCAAAAGCTGTATTGTTTTCCTGATAAGCTGCCTCATTAATGAAGAGCGGATACATAGGATCGCCTTTGTGAGTGATTAATTCTCCCTTCATGTTAATAAACAACGGGTCACCTTCTCGAACTTGAAGAAAATCATGTCCATCAACTTCGGGATGAACCATCCACTCACCTTCGGGGTAACTCATAATTCCCTGAGTGTGAAAACATTCGATATTTTTCATCTCCCAAGTTTTTTGAAAATTGAAATCGAGAAGCTCTGTCACAAGTTTATGAGTAAGAAGAACCAACTCTGCCTTGACCACATTATTGGCAACCGGACCAATTTCAACAGTTAAACCTGAAGAGGCCATTGAAGTTGTGTACGGACAATCTCCCCCCGCTCGGCTTGAGATAATGATGACGAGCTCAGGATTATTTTCTTTTAGCCAGCAAGCTGCTCGAACAGAGGCCTCATCCAAATGAGTCAAGATAACTGTCGGGCCCATGTTCGAAGTGGTTGTATGAAGATCGAGAACAAAATCAAAATTGCCAACAATCTCTTTTTCAAGTTCTGAAGAACGTGTCGACTCATAACCTTTACTTTGACCGGTTTTTCCAAAGGCACGGTTCAGGTCACTATCAACATATCTTTTCCCAAGTTTGTGGGCCTCAGGATTTGCAAAAAAAGTTTTATAAGAGTTCTTAAACTGAGGATTTTCATTACCAAGAAATTTTACAACTTCAATCCCAGTCGGCTCATTGCCATGGGTTCCACCAATAATTGCGATGTTCATTGAGTTCCTCCAAATAGACTGAAATCATACACTTTTTAAGCACTTTTATTAAGAGATTCGCTATAATTATAAGGAATGAAAAAAATATATCTGACGCGGGCACTCAGTTTTTTTCTGCCTGTGCTCATCTTTCTCCACACAGACGTCAAGGCCAAAACCTCGAGCTTTGATGATGTTGTCTTAAAAAACAAGCGGATCATGTATTACACGCCGCATATCTTAAACCCAAAATATTTTGGATTCGAATTTGGTTTTGTGACGGATAAGAAAATTGAATCTTGGAATTTTCCTTATAACGCTTTTGCTAAAATCCTTTTGGCCGAAGATTTTTATAAGTATGATCCCAATTTAAGAGCTGGTGCACTCGGGTTCAAACTAGGATTAATGATTCCAACTCAACCTTGGATACCCATCTCATTGGAGTTGGCGATTGGATATGCCAAAACCAGTCTTCAAAAAGACCCGTGGCTTGGTGAAGACGAAGACAGACTTCAGAACAAAGACCTCTTCATGGCCGAAGGCGGCTTGGTCTGGATCTATAATCAAAAGCTGCTTTTTAGATTGAATTACCAATACAACAATGTGGACTACTTCGTTCGGAAGGTCTTTTTCTCAATAGGATCTAACTTCTGATGAAAGCTCTATTCCTGTTCACATTTCTTTTAAGTTTTTCATGTGTCTCGGTCATGGCCCAGACCACAACAAAAGAAGAAAGAACTAAGAAAAAGACTGTTAAAAAGAAAAAGACAAAAACAAAAAATATCAAAAAAAGAGTCATCAAGAAAAAAGTTGTTCCAAAGAAAAAAGCTGTAGAAGACTCATATATTGACAGTACTCAGAAATATATCTCATCTTTGTGGGTCAACTTGAACTACAACTTGGACACTTACTTTTCCGATCAAACTTACAATAAAGACGAAAACAAAAGTCGTATCCTTGCCTATTACGAAGTATTCAAGAAAGAAAGTTCTCCGATGAAGAAGCTTTTTGATATCAAAATCAAAGTTCATTTTCCAAAACTTTCAAAACGATTAAGTATTACCATTGAAAAAGAAAGAGATGAAATTCTTGAAACGAGAATCAACGAGGCAACTCGAAACCAAGCGACCAAACAGTCGGAGTACAACGCTTCAGTAGATTACAATTTTGAGAGTATTCCTTTTTTTGATACAAAACTAAGGACAGGTTTTCGTTTCACGCTTCCTCTGGATCCGTTCGCAAAATTAAAATTTAGCAAAAGTTATCCGAATAAGATTATTGATATTCATTTTGAACAAATGTTTATCTTTTATAGACAGGATTATTTCCAGGAATATACCGCTTTAAATTTCTCGAAACGGTTGAATGAAAACTGGGTTATATCTCAAACTAATACTGTGAGTTGGTCTGACTCAGATGATGACTGGTATGCTAGGAATTCATTAGGACTAAGCCAACGTGTCAGTGACAAAATTGGAATCAATTACACTGTTGGTGCCAATGCTTCGTTCGATCCAACATATTATTACACATCTTATGATGCCTCGATCGGTTACCATCAACTACTCTACAAAGATTGGTTTTTTGGAAACTTGTCAGTGGGTGCCGAGTTCCTGAGGTCTAATGACTGGAAAATGACAAAATTCGTAGTTGTCAGAACTGAAGTTCTCTTTCAATAGAGGTCCGCATGAAAATGAATAAGTTGTTTATACTCACTCTTCTCTTTTCTTTAACTTTATCTGCTGCCGATACTTATTGGACCAAAATAGAAGACAAGAATGGACTGAAGTTATTCTCTGGACCAAAATCAGATACTGGAATTTATCCTTTTAAGGCCATCTTCACAGTCAAACATGAACTTGAAGATGTCGTCATGGTACTCGCTGATACTTCTCAAAAAACACAGTGGGTTCCAAGGATGTCAAAATCTGAAACACTCGAACAAAAATCTGCTGACAATCGAGTTGAATACGGTGTGGTCAATATGCCATGGCCTCTCAAAGATCGCGATGCAATTGTCAGAATTCTCACGACTGTTGATGAAACCAGAACTCATGTCAGATTAAACATTCAATCTGATATGGATGAGCAAATCATGAACAAAAACAACATCAGGGCAAAAGTCTACCCTTCTCTGGTTGATATCTATTACTTGCCGGAAACGAAAGAAACCCTGATGGAAATTGAAACTTTTGTAGACCCCAAAGGGGCCATTCCGAAATGGATAGTTAATTTCTTTCAAAAGATTGAAGCAAAAAGGATGGCTCGCCAAATGAAGCGGCAATTAGATAAAAATCTTTATTCGAAAGAGCAGTTGGCGGAAGTCGCGAGAGTTCTCAAAGAACTCTCACTCAAAAATTAATATTTTGCGTTTTGAAGTTTGAGTACATTGCCGTCCAAATCTTCGAACACCAACATATGTCCCCAGTCAGCATCAAACTCCCCAAGGATTTTTGCTCCTGCTGACTCCAGAACTTTTCTATCTTCAGATACATTATCGCTAGAAAGAGTCAGAGTTGCTCCAGTGTGAGCTCCGTGAGCATCACGAGGAGTTGATGGGATAACTTCTCCCTCAGTCCAGTGAAGTCCTATCATCACTCCTTCACAGTCCATACTTGTCCAATGATCAGATTCCCATGCGACTTTCATGTTCAAAACTTCTGAATAGAACTTAACAGCTCTCTTCATGTCCGTCACATTATAGTAAACGTCGTGAACACCTTTAATCATGGAAAACTCCTATGGAAGCATGACAGAGAAACCAATGACTCTGTCATCCATGGTACCAGCACATGCTCCTACAGGAACATTTTCAAAAGTTGTAATACTTTCATATCGAGAGCAAAGACCCAAAGTCTTTCCATCTTTTCCAATCAGTTCAACTTGAAACATAAAATATGGTTCAGGCTGTGATTTTTGTGAGAAATAAATCCAAACATCATACTCTGCACCTTCGATTTTAAGTCTCTTGGCAGAATCCATTGCTGGTTCTTCAATTTTATACAACTGAGTATCTGCAGTTCTTTGTGGGATGCATTCATTGGACAAGCTTCTGCAATTTTTCTTGGCCCAAAAGGCACCTTTAAATTCCAATGCTGACACATTCAAAGAAATGGTCATCATGATGAGTAGTGATAAATATTTCATTTACAGTCTCCAATTTTACAAAAACTCAAAAGTTTCAAACCGATCCCTTCATTATGAACTCTTGTAATTTCTTGCTGAAATGGTCTGAAGTTGATTTCGCAAGTAACTGCGACTTTGGCTGAAAAAAGATGTCCACCAAAAGCTTCGAAACTTTGATTACCAAGAACTGTGTGAATATGGAAAAAAGGCTTTCCATCAAGAATACAAAGATTGCCATCAAGACTTAGAAGTTCGGCCTCATCTGGAAATTCTTTGCGGTCGTAATGCTGAGTACGGAGATGATAGAAGCCAAGTTCTACATCTTTGAGTGCCCCGATCCCAGAAAGGTGACCAGATTTCATCCCATTTTCCGCTGCCCAAGCCTCGAGTGTTGGAAATAATTCTTCATCTTTATCCAGTCTCAAAAACCAGACATCGCCGTCTTTAATTGCTTCCATTATTTAACCCCTTAAAATTCTTCGAAAAAAAATAACATAAGCCTAGCTCTTTGTCCCGACTGTTTTACTCACCTAAAGACAGCCTTAACTCATAGAATCATTAAAATAGGTTTAATCATTCCGATAAGTTGAAATGCTTAAGCGCTTCTATCCTAGCTCAAATTTTAATCGCCCAGAACTCATCAAAGAATATCAATTCTATTTGGTTATCTCTTTAGTCGCGATGATTTCAGAAGTTTGGTATTTCTACAGCATCAACTACTTATTTAAGACAGATTTTTACAATCCTATTTTGTATCCGCTTACTGCCATCAATATCATTTCATTTTTGGTTTATAAGAAAACAAAACATTTCGAATTGGCCAAAGTGTTGGTCTCAGCTTCGAGTTTGAGTTTTCTTTTGATTCTTTTAACCGCTGCCGGAGGACTCAAATCTCCAGGTTATTCCTGGGTTATCATGATTCCTCTTTTACTTGGAACTCTTTTCAAAAAAAGAGGTGCACTAGCTGGAATGGGAGTCATCTTTCTCTACACTATAGCAATGATCATCTTCAGAGATCACCAGTATGTTGGCTATATTGCACAAACACCAGAAGACTTCGCCAAAGCGCAGATTGAAAATGCCATGACATTTCCGGTTTCGGCCTTCATCATCATCTTCTTTTATCTTAATCTAATTGAAAAATCCGAAAGAGAAATTATATCTAAAAAAGATGAAATTGATACTCTACTGAAAATTGTGATTCACGATATTGCCAACCCCCTACAAGTTGCCAAGATGCGAATTGCCAGAGAACTTAAAAGCAATGAATCTAGAAATATTACCGAAACTAAAATGGCCCTCGATATCATTACGGATATAGTCAAACAGGTCCGAGAAATCCGTTCAGTAACAGATGGTAAGTTCGTGGCAGAAAACAGCAAAGTTAAAATTCATGAACTCTTTGACCAATTGGAATCCATATTCAAGTCACAATTAAAGAGCAAGAACATAGTGATTCAAAAAGAATTCTATTTGAGTAAAGACTTTGAGTATCAAATTGATCCAAACATTTTTAAAAACCAAATTTTAAATAACCTCATTAGTAACGCCATTAAGTTCAGCTATGAGAATTCATCAATCTTTATTAGAACACTAACAGTGGGTGAATATTGGACACTAGAGGTTCGAGACCATGGATCAGGCATACCAAAAGATAAAATAAAAAGTATCTTCAACGCTCACGAGAAAACTTCAACCACAGGGACGGCAGGAGAAAGAGGAACTGGTTATGGTTTACCAATCCTCAAGGCCTTTGTTGAAGTCTACAATGGCCATATTGATATCTTTTCTGTCACGAAAGAAGAAAATAAAGTTCACCATGGTACAACCATCAGAATTTCCTTCCCTCTTTCCCAATCCCAATCAGAAGAAAAAGATCAAAATTACAAAGAATCCGCCTAATGTTCCGATGTCTTGTTTCTGAAACGGAACATTCTAGCTTAAGTACTCGAAATTAAAGCCCGTATTTTTGGCATAGCTCTTGCTTAATCCCCTTTCATAACCAATTAAGAAAGTTAAACGGGGAGATTTTTATGAAATACGTACTTTCACTTATGTTTCTAGTTCTATTAGTTTCTTGTACTGACGAAGAAGTTGTTCAACGTTCATGTACACTTAATGACCAACCAGTTGATTGTGCCGTCCTAGATGGAACAGCTTCAACCGGTTCGACTTCAAGTTCAGTAAAAGAACTTAAAGTAGCGGTAGAGATTGGCTACAAAACTTTGATCGACAGAGATGGAGAGATGGTTCTGATTCTCGATCAAACTTTCAAAGAAACTGTCTCTGGTGGGAGCTCTTGTTCTATCGATACTCGTGAGAACAATAGACTTAATTATGAGCTGATCGATGCAAACGTTTTGAGACTTAAAACTGAAGATGGTGGATATGATGACTTGGATAGAGTTCGCTCATCTGAAATTTCAACTGACCTACTCGGTAAATGGAAAGCTGTATCCTATACAGGTACTCAGGTCGATATGATCATGACTTTTCATTTCAAGAAAAATGGGAAGGCCGAATTAGAAACAACTTGTAAATTCTAAGAGAAGGCCCCGAAAGGGGCTTTTTTAATACAAATCTAAAGAAGGTTCATCTTCGCCATCAATATCGACATCTGCATAATCTGACATGACATAAATTCCAGAAGAACATGTAACGAATTGAACTTTACCGAGTTTCCTGTTTCTAACATCAGTTTTAAAAAAGACCACTGGATACTCAGTATCTTCGTCAGGACAAAGACTTTTAAACTTTTGTTTTAAGTTAGCACTATCGAAACGACCTAACTGATTGTAGATACTTTTACTCGTAAATGTTGCGAAATGTCCTTTTAGAATCAAGTCCATTACCTGTGAGTAATTCACCTCATAACCTAGATTTCGATATGTTCTTCCCATCTCTTGAAAAATGTTTGTTATATATGGACTAGAACCAATGCAATCTCTACAAACTTTTTCAGGAAACTCACACTTTGTGGCCTCGCCACAAAACTCGCGACACATAAAATCATTTGATAAACAGCTTATAACTAATTTTTTATTATAGTTTTCATCCCATT
>SBGE01000144.1 GCA_006226755.1 Deltaproteobacteria bacterium
TAAGTGACGATGATGTACGAGCACTACTCACAGCGCTTAATCAAGAGAGTGATTCGGCTCCACTTCATCGTGCTGTGATTTATCTGCTTTTCTCTACCGGAATTCGAAAAAGTGAACTAATCAATCTGAAACTTTCAGATCTGAAAATTCAAGGCGGTCATCACACAATCACCATTATCGCCAAAGGTGGAAAGAGACTGATCAAAGTTCTTCATCCCAATTGTGTTGAAATTATCCAAAATTATCTCAATTGGATGAGTGGTAAAGGTCGTGAAGTTAATAATGATGATTATCTTCTTCAGCCAACAAAAAACCCTCTCACGGGAGATAAGAATCTTGAAGGTCTTAACAAGTCCCTTAGACCTAGTTCTATTGATTACATTGTCAAAACCTGGTGTAAGCGTGCTGGGATCACAGAAAGAATAACTCCACACTCGGCCAGAGCAAGTTATATTGGGTCTGCTTTGGAATCAGGTGAAGATCTTTGGAAAGTCGCCCAAGATGTCGGACACAGTTCTGTCAGAACGACCGAAATCTATAACAAAAGACGCCAGCAACTGAAAGATAGTCCGGCCTATAATCTGGGTTACTTCGACAAAAAGAAGGCATAACTTCCCATAACATAAACATACCGATAGAATTGAAAGGACTTTTCAATTTCAGGAGGAATTATGCTTCAAGATCTTGGTCTCTTGTTTTTTCGAGTGAGTATTGGTTTGACGATGATGTTGGCCCATGGCTGGCCCAAACTTTCAGGTTTTTCTGAAAAGGCTGCAACTTTTCCAGGTCTTTTTGGACTAAGTTCAGAGGTGAGTTTAACTCTTGCTGTTTTCTCGGAATTCTTTTGTAGTATCGCGCTTATTCTTGGAGTGCTCACCAGATGGGTTTCCATTCCTCTTTTGATCACGATGCTAGTTGCGGCCTTTATGGTTCACGGAGCTGATCCTTTCAAAAAGAAAGAACTCGCCTTGATGTTTGCATTTGCTTACACAACTTTGGCCATGACTGGTGGTGGTAAATTTTCAATTGATTCACTTATCTTCAAGAAAAACTGATTACTGAATTAGGGCAGGTCTATCGATCTGAGATAGAACTTCATCCAAGGCCTGTCCTTCCAACCGTACCTGAAGAGTCTCTGTCGGATTCAACAATTCTAATTCATTCAAAAGATTAGATTCGCTATTGTTTTCAAGGTTTGGGTCACTCATGGTCGCAGCTTACCCAAATCTTGTAATTCTCACAAGTTAACCTGTAAAAATGCCTCAGATTTTTGTCGCAATTTTACTCATATATTGGCTCCTTTTTGAGTGTAATTAGCTGAAAAGACGAAGTTTTACCGGACATTCGAAGAATCACTAAATATCAGAGCATTATTGCCCGATAATAAAGGTATGAAATACTTTTTTCTGCTCACATTCCTTCTCTCCTACTCAATTCATGCGGTTGATTCTTCAACGCCTGGAGATGGAATTGGAAACACTGAGCCTGAAGCCCCGAAGGCCTATGGTCAGGCAGTTGAAACTGAAGATGATGGCGGAATTTTAGAGAAACTTCGTGAACATAATCTCATCAAACCAAAATACGATACCTGCCTTCAGGAAAAAGAAAGAAATTCATTTCCAAATGGAGACACCTTTGCCACTCGCTATCCAGGAGGATTGGGAGATTGTGTTTGGACACAGTTACCAGAAAGTGAAAGAGAGCAAGTTCAGGAATTGGTTGCACAAGTACAGGAAGCAGAAAACGGAAGAGCTCCTGCAGGTCAAAATGAAGAGAAAAAAGAATTTGATGGCGTGAATTTGGTCAATACCAAACGAACAACACTTGATCCTGTGGATGAAAAGGTAAAAGAATTCTTTGCTAAAAAAATCATCGACGGTATGTATGGAACCGAAGCCGGAAAAAAAGTAGTCGTCGATCATGAAAACTTTTACTCTCTCTACAAATCAAGAATTTCGAAAAATATCCTTGAGGCCATTTCATCGTTTTGTGTTGAAGCGATGCCAGTATCTGGAAGTGCGACAACCCCAGATGGATCAAAAAGTGTTCCAGTAAGTGGATTCATCATTCCTCAATCAACAGATCCGGTTAAAAGTGTTGAACTACGTAAATTGGCCAGGAAATTTAATATTGAGAACATGAAAGAGAGCACCCAAGATTCAGATGGAAACCCAATGAACTTGGCCCAATCAATTTGGACATCGTGTATGACCAATATTGATAAAGTCTGTACTGAAAAAGTTATGGCCTGTAAAACCAAACCTGCAAAAAAAGGTGATCCTTGCACGGATAAATTTCCAGTAAAGCTTGATGAGAGCTTTTACAATGGAGCCGTAACAGAAGTTGAAGGTTCGAAGAGATTTGATAAAGCTAATTCTGACCCATCTGCCAAAAAAAATGTCGGTGTTCAAACAGTATTGGATGAAATCCATAAAGCAAACGGTGGACAAAATTCAGCTCCTCAATACGATGTCAGTGCTTCTTTCACAGAAACAACTGGCAAGGCCTGCCAAGTCAGTCAATACCTCAAAGGCGCGAGACAAAGTTTGAAGGCCCTGGAGAAAGTTGATGAAAAACTCGCAGTTAACAGAGGTAAAAAGTCTGATCGTATTCAGATGACAGTTTGTAAAAGTGTTGAAAAAGGAAAATGTAAAGAACAAGGCGAACTTAAAGACTACGACTCTGGCGACAAAGAAAAAGGGATTGATGCCCTCACAACTTTGACATCAAAGGAAGCTGTTGAAGAATCCGGAATGAAAGATGCTGGAAAAGAACTGGCCCAAGAGTTCAAAGAAAAATGTAAAGATGCTGAAGATGAAGAGGCATGTAAAAAGTTTCTCGCCACCAACAGAAAGGAACAAGAAGCAATGGTTGACGAATACGACATTCGTTCTCGTGCCATGCTGGGAAAAATTGAAAAACTAAAAAAATCCAAAGATAAGGCCGGACTTGAAAAGTATCTAAGAGAAGAAGGCTACACTGATGATCAAATTTCAGAGATGATCAAAGATGATGCAAAAGTTGAAAAGCTATGGGCAACGATTGAAGAAAAATACAAAAATGCCAGAGAGAATCTCGTTGAATCCATGAGAAAACGACTTGAAGGCAATACCACTAAAAAAGATGGAGAAGTCACTTTCAGTGCTCAAAATGGGCAAAAAGATGATAAAACGGCCATCGATACTATTGCTGCAGAGCTGACTGATAAGACTGATCGCTATGCGGATCTTGTTCACTTCAACAATATTGTCTCTGGTTATCTTGAAGTTGGTGAAGGCAGTGATGCCAAAAGAAACACCGCTTCAATGTTTGCCGAACTTGAAAGTGCTGGAGAGGCCAGAAAAGACAGTGTTCAGGGCATCAGAGATGCTGCAACTGCAGCAGGTATTTCAGATACTCGTGAGAATGAAAACTCTGACCCAGCATCTCTTGGTATCAGTGAAATCAACGAGCATATTCTCGATCACGACACAAAGTAATCATCCGATCAAATCACTGCGCTACTCTTCTTGACCGGCATGGCCCGGCAATCTAAAATGTTCTTTTAAACCAATCTGGAGGGTTTTTGTGAACTATTTTGATGATGAACAGGAATGGAAATGGCTTTTTGAAAACGGTCTCGATTGGGACAAGTTAATCAAGCTCTATAACCCTGAATTTCCAACTCCAGATGGAATGAACAGTCCTCAAGAAGTTAAAGACTTCCTCAAAGAAATTCTCACGGCCACAGGAGAGTGGACAGGAACCAGTGTCTCTGAGCGAGCAGAAGAATTGGATAAAGTAGGTGCAGGAACTGTTGAAGATGGTAATACCTATCTTAGCGCTCCCCTACAGGCCACTTATGATGAGGCCAAAGAGCTGGCCATGATTGGTCTTTGTCAGGATCCAGAGTTTGGTGGAATGAATGCTCCACAAACAATTGGAATGTTCTTACTTGCTCAACTATCAAGGGCCTGTCTTTCAACAAGTACTCAATTGGCCTTTTTCTCATCTATTGCTGACATGGTTCACCGTTTCTGTGATCACGAAACTGCTGAAAGAATCATTCCGCAAATCATTGCAGGTGATCTCTCTGGTTCAATGTGTTTGACAGAGCCAGGTTGTGGCTCAGATCTCGGGGCCATTCAGACCAAGGCCAAACCAGTTGGAGAAAAAGGTGAAGGTAAAAAATATCTTCTCAATGGTTCAAAAATGTTCATCACCAATGGTGGTGGAGGATTAGGTTTTGTCCTGGCGAAGTGTGATGGTCTTCCAGACAATCTTGATGGACTAGGGCTTTTCTTTGTTGAGCAAAAACTTGAAGGCAAAGAAGGTCTTAATTTTCGAGTAGAAAAAAATGAAGAGAAAATGGGTCTTCATGGCTCATTCACAACTTTGGTTGTCTATGAAAACACTGAAGGTGTTCTTGTCGGAAAAGAAGGTGAAGGTTTCAAACTAATGCTTCACTTGATGAATGAGGCCAGAATCGCCGTTGGCTTTCAGGCCCTTGGCGTGATGGAGGCCTCTCTCGCCTATGCAAGAAAATATGCTGAAGAGAGAATTCAGTTTGGCAAACCAATTGCTCAACTCCCCCTTCTTGCGAGAAACATGGAAGACTACGAAGTGGAGCGAGATGCAATCCGTGCCCTTTTGGTAGACACAGCATCTCATTATGACATCTTCCAAAAACTGGATATGAAAAAAAGAAAGACAGGAGATCTTACAGCAGAAGAAAAAAGCATGTATGACGATGCAGTTCTTTGGACCAGAAAAAGAACACCACTTGTAAAATATTATGCCTGTGAAGCGGCAACCAATCTTTCTCAACGTGGTATTCAAATACTTGGAGGTTATGGCTTCATCAAAGAATATCCACAAGAAAGGTATCATCGTGACTCATTTGGACCACTTCTTTATGAAGGGACCAGTCAGATTCAAGCACTGATGGCGCTCAAAGATGTCGTAAAATATGCGATCAAAGATCCATCCAAATTCTTTACCAATATCATTGATAAGCACCCAGCTTCAGAATTTCTAGGTAAAGGAAATGAATGGTCGAGACAATACAAATCCGCTCATTACAGATTCAAAAAGAAGATGATGGGTCTCTTGATTGGATGTCTCAACCCTGGTGCTTCCAAACTATTGGATTTCAAAGCATGGGCCGATCCAGAAAACGTGAATGACTTGATGATTCACGCAGAAACTCTGACTCAAGCATTGAGCTATATGGAAACATTAAGAGTCCTTTGCGATCATGCTAACAAGGATGAGTCACGCTCAGAGCTTTTCCATAAATATTTGAAAGTCATTCAACCAAGACTAGAAGCAATTTATACCGACTGGGCCATCAGAAACTGATGGCCCGTTGGGGTTTACTCTCCCTACTTTTCTTACAAGCAGCATTCGCTGGTAGAAGCGAAGTTGATCGATTCACCCTCTTGCATGATCGCTATATTGTAGACAGATATATTCGTAGCCAGGCCGACAATTATATCTTTTATCTCGATGCCGCTATTTCGAGTGGAGTAAAAAAAATCATAGGAGACATCAAGGATTCTGCTGAGAACGAGACAGATGCCACACAAAGACAAGTCAAAACTCTTCAAGTTTTGACCCGCAATTTAAATA
>SBGE01000309.1 GCA_006226755.1 Deltaproteobacteria bacterium
CGTGATCCAAATATTCAGCCAGCTGGAAGTGATGGAAAGGATCAATGCAAGAACTATATGTACAAGAGTGGATCGACAGTTTATTTCAAAAGAAACGGACAAAATGTCTTCCCACTCAAGAAATTCAATATCTGGCGTGAAGATGAGCAAAGATCCAGTAAGTACGTAGAGGCCAGATACCAACATTGTATTGCAAAGAAGAGAGAAGGAGCTGAATGTGTTTAAGTTGTTTGTACTGACAGTTTTTTCTTCACTCGTAATGGCGGGAGAGACACAAGTCCCTCTCGCCCTTATAAAACAATATGAAGCCAAGTTTAAAACCAAGTATCAGGATTTCTCAGACAAAAAGAAATCCCAGCTTTATCTTCATGCTGCCTCTGAAATGTTGGAGCGCCACAACCTTGAGGGTGCTCATTATTTAGCAACCCAGGCCTTCTCACTTGGAGATAGAGAAGAAAAACTCCATTCATGTATTATCCAATCTGAAACTTCTTTTAGACTGAATAACGGAATACTGAAAGGCGAATGTCTGAACTCATTTACCTTTCAAGACTCAAAGAATTATCCTGTCCTATATACTGACATATTGAGGCTTAAACTTCTTAGAAGTGATCAACTGTCTAAAAAGACATTGGATAAGCAAGAGTTGGTTTTTCTTATAACAGAAGGATACGATTCAACTCTATCTGCTCACGATGCTAAAATTCATTTGAAGAACCGAAACTTCAATGAGAGTTTGAAGCTCATGGATAAAATTGGCGGATCAGACATGATGCTGATTGATAAAGTGGCCAGAGATATGGTCGCGTGGTTGGCCGGTGATCGAAATGATTTTACCTGTTCAGCAGAACTCAAGGAGTATGGTGCTCACTATACTGAAGCCCTAGAAGTTTGTAGTGAACTTCATAAGATGGGAAAAATTGATAAATCAATCGTTCAAAAATTTGCCAAATCTTTGGGACAGGATGACTTCCAGGTCCAGATGATCATCAAAGAGTTTTTGAAAATCTGATCCATTCCTTCTAGGAATAGAAGGAATTCTTTTTTCTGGATTGACACCTTCATTCACAGGAAATATTTTAGGCTCATGAAGAAGACCTACATCTACTCTATTCTTTGGCTTACCTGGTGGCGTTTCAACGCCTGACATTCTATTTTTACTTTTAAATTCAATATCAACTCAGAGTTATTCAGGAGAATAATCAGGAGAACTATAATGAAAGCTAAACATTTTGTTTTGGGCATGGTCACGACCTTGAGTCTGCATGCTAATGGATCTGTACTTGGAAAGTACAAACTTGACGTCACTATTTATGGGAAAAAATACATCGATATCCTTGAGATAAAAGAGATTTCCAACTCAGGCAATGAACCTGGAATCAGCATTATCAAAGGTTTTTTTGAAGTTCCTAACAATTTTCGCTCCCCCTTTGAAGGAACTCTTCAAAAAAATAAACTCAGACTTAAGTTTATTGCAGAAGAAGGAGATGAACCTTTTGAAGTTCTACTAAGAGCAGATGTTCTCGAAGACGAAACTTTGGAAGGTGAACTTTTGAATGCTGGTACGCGATTTGGATTCTTTACTGGAGTGAGAAATGAATCCAACCATTGAGCTTTTGAAGAACCATCGCTCCATCAGAAAATTCAAGAGAAAAGATATTGAAAAAGAAAAACTCGATCTGATTTTGGAGACAGCAACCAAAGCTTCAACTTCGGGAAACATGCAAGCCTACTCTATTATTGTGACCAAAGATCAGAAGATGAAGCAAAGTATGTTCGAAGCGCATTTTGAACAACCAATGCTTCACGAGGCCCCTGTCTTTTTGACTTTCTGTGCGGATTTCAATCGAATGAGAAAATGGCTCAGCCAAAATAAGGCCTCAATGAATTTCGACAATTTCATGAGCTTCATGATTGCTACTCTAGATGCAGTGCTCGCCTCTCAGGTAGCTGCCATTGCGGCCGAAAGTCTGGGATTGGGCCTGTGTTATATGGGAACAACCCTGGCCAGTGCTCATCAACTAGGAGAGATTCTTGAATGCCCAAAGAATGTTATCCCGGTGGCTGGCTATGTTCTTGGCTATCCAGATGAAAGTCCTGATGCACGCTTGAGATTGCCTATTGAGGCCATTATCCACCAAGAAAAGTACCGGGATTACAATGAAACTGAAATCTGTGAGATTCATAGTCAAAAAAATGAGGAAGGAATGGCCAGATTCAATCATCATCCAGACCTTGGAGATATCGACAATCTGGCTAGAGTTTATAGCGAGCTCAAATACACCCGTGAAAGTCATTTGAAGTATTCCAATGACCTTCTGGGCTATCTTTCTAGACAGAATTTCATGGAGAATGCCTAGTGATTGATGGGCCGATTGACCTGTATTTTTTACAAAAAAATCGGCACTTTAGATTAAATTCCTGTATAAGGTTTTCAAATCAAACCTTAGGATAAACCATGAAATCAACTCTCTTTGTGACTGCCTTACTGGCCTCACTTTCTGTCCACGCCACCACTTACCAAGGAAGCTCATTTGAACAAGTCTGGAAACAGATTAAAAGTGATTCTTACTCAGAGCTTCCTCAAAATAAAATCTCCTTTAGAAGCCTGTATGGTTTTTTAGAGAGCAGGATCAGAGACTCTGCTGAAAGAACGCTAAGCGATCGATCAGATCTACTTCCTCAATTCCAAAAGCTAGCGCACCCTAACGGAGTATGCTTGGCAGGAACTTGGGAGATCACAGAAGAAAATCCATACGGTGGTTATTATAAAAAAGGTTCAAAAGGTTTGATCATTGCCAGAGCAAGTACTGCAATGAGTGCCACCAAACAAGGTAAAAACCGTGCTTTCGGTTTTGCAGGAAAGATCTTTCCAACATTGAATGAAGGACAAACAGTTCCAACATCAAACTTCTTTCTGGTTGATGATCTAGGTGGAACAAAGGCACCTCATTACACTGGTGTGGAAATGCTCAACGAGCCAGCTATTTCTACAACGACTACTGTTGTTTTCAATCTTCTTTATGCCTTAAAACTTGCTGCGACTTTTGGAAAAGCAGACAGTAATCCTAATATGAGACAACTTTACGAAGTATCCTACATCGGTGAGACAGAGAAAAATAAAGTTCGAACACCAAAATGGATGAAAGTCGGAGCAACTCCGGGACAAACAATCGACGAAGCAGATTTTAGAGATGAACTTTCTATCGATAATAACGGTGGAGAACTGTCTTTTGACATTTCAGTTGCTTCAACTCAAGATGATGAAGGCAATAAGAACTGGTCAAAAATTGGAACAATCCGATTCACCGATTCGGCTGCATCCAATTCTTGTGATCACAGACTTCATTTTCATCACCCAAAATGGAAATCGAATTTGAAACATTAAAAGTAAAAATGTCTGAAGCGATTTTTAAAAAAGATTACGAAGTAAATACATTCACAACCAATCCGGCCAAGCGACTCGGTGTCCTTGGTCTGGTTGGAATTCTCCAGGATATTGCGGCCATTCACGCTGAAAAGATGGGATTTGGCTATGATCAGATGTTGGAACGCGGAAGTTTCTGGGTTCTGGCAAGACAGAGTATTCGTATCTCACATTGGCCTGAACTCTTTTCTCCATTGGAAGTTAGGACTTGGTCCAGGGAACCAAAAGGTTTTAATGCTTATCGCGAGTTTGAAATTCTCTCAGGAGATCAAAAAATCGCTGATTGCACTACCACTTGGGTGGCCTTGGATGTGGAAAAAAGAAGACCTGTAGAAATTCGAAGAGATAATCTTCCCTTCTTTCCAAGGACTGAAAGTCTTCTGGATTATGAAGCTAAGAAACTCATGATCTCAAGAGAAGTCAGTGATCTCGAGATCAGGGGTAGCTTTGCCACACGAAATAGTGATCTCGACCTCAATGGCCACGTCAACAATACAAAATTCTCTCAATGGGTGATCGACAGTATTCCGTTTGCTCGTCACACAGAATTCAAAGTCGTGGGCTATCACATCAACTTTCTTTCAGAGGTAAAACTCGATGATGAAGTCTCTGTTTTTAAAGATCTCAAATCTTCTACAGACAACAATCACCTTTTTGTAGGCCTTTTAAAGAACAAAGAAAAGCCGGCGTTCATTGTTGAAATCGAAACTGAGTAAAAAAAAGCCCACAATTTCTTGTGGGCTTCTTATTATTTTGAATGAATCCTAAATCATGGTCCAAAGCTTGGAAGAAGCTGAAAGGCCAGAATACAGAGGAAAGTCGGGAAAAGTGCTGAGACCAAAAGCCCCATAGGAGAAATCCCTTCTTCACCGAAACTTCCTTTCAGAATACCAAAACCAGCTGGGTTTGGAGCGTTGGCGATAACAGTCAAACCACCACCAGTTACGGCACCAGCAACAAGGTTGTATTTGGCCGAGTCTGAGAGCTCAACTAGTGAACCAAGGTAAGTAAGAGCAGCGTTATCAGTAATACCAGTAAGACCAGTCGCTCCGAAGAATAGAGTCAGGTCTCCCATTTTGGTGAGAATTTCTTTAAGCCACCAGGCCTGCATTGAACCAAGAGTCACAAGACCACCGAGGAAGAAACCAACAAGAAGTGATTCTTTAAGTTTGATAGTGTCTTGATATTCCTGAGTTACAGTTGCGAAACCGAGGAAGAAAAGGAAGAGGGCCATGAACACAACCATATGGTGAGCGGTGTAAACAACCAATCCCATGAAAATCAAGTGAGTCATGGTCATCCACCAAGTTGGAACCATGTAGTTCTCATGCTTGGCCTTAACTTCAAGTTTTCCAGTCAGTTCTTTTTTGAACATGAAAGCAATACAAAGAGTAGCAACGACAACAGCTATTGATGCTTTGTAACCAAAGTGCATCAACATATGCCCGATTCCCCAATGCCATTTCCCTGCAACCATAAGAACTGGAGGTGCTGCAAAGTGAGTCAGCGTCCCTCCGACTGAAATGTTCACAAAAAGAAGACCGAGGGTAGCGTACTTGAATTTCTTCGACATATCTCCTGAGTAGAAATAATCGAGAAGGATCAAGGCCGTCACAGTCATGGCAGCAGGCTCAGTGATGAATGAACCAAGTAGTGGTCCAAGAATCAGAGCTGAAACATAGAAGGCCATCTTCTGTGGCATCGGAAGAAGCTTCGCAAACATCCCGATGATTTTTTCTGCGAGAAGAATGATTGGTCTCGTTCCAGCGATACACATAATCACAAAAACGAATGCCGGTTCCGTATAGTTCTGGCTTTCGAGATAATGAATGGCTCCGCCGATCACTTTGTGAGCTTCATCGTAAACCACAAAGCCTTCAATGCAAGAGTAAGCGATAGTAAAGATCAGGGCCCATATTCCAAAGACCGCTTCAACTTCGCCTAAGAAGTGGAAGATGTTTTCACCAATAGATCCTTCAGGATACTTGTGAGCGAGATGCTCAAACTTTTTGACCATAAAGGTGTGTAAGACCGCGCAGGCAAACAACACCGTACCGATAATTTCAATGGTAGTTGGATTCATTTCCACCTCAAGATTTAATTAATAGAATAACTCTTCAATATTACTATCTAATGGGTGGGAT
>SBGE01000178.1 GCA_006226755.1 Deltaproteobacteria bacterium
CATTTATAGGTTTGATATTCAGTTGGAGATGACCTCCATTGAATGGATCTTCAAATTCACCACAGTTAACATATAAACTTGAAGTGTTCTCAGTGATTGGACAGTCTTTATCAAGTGGAAATTCGAAATCTAAAGAAGCTTCACCTCCAGCAGGTAATGTCTGGTTTTCAGAATATTCCTGAGTGGCCATTGGCGAAATTCCTGCAGGATCTTTAGCTTTAAATTTCTTTGCATCAGTCAGGCAAAGAGAAACACCTTTCCCGTTGAGTTCAATTTCATCACTACCGTGATTGCGAACGATTAAAGTACCAGAGACTTTACCACCTTGGTTCCAGGATTCACCCAATACTTCAATATTATATTCAAGTGGTTTTTGAAAAAATGTACCTTTCATTAAAGTTCTCCAGTTGGTTTTGACCATGCCTGTTGATAGAGGAGTCCCGCGAGAATTGTTCCACCTATGATATTTCCAATAGTCACGGGTAGCAAGTTTGAAAATAAGAATTGGTAAGTTGTAATTGGTGGCATGTAAGGACCTTGAACCATCATACCCATAGGGATAAAAAACATATTTGCGACACTGTGTTCAAATCCCATCGCTACAAATGCAGTTAT
This sequence comes from Deltaproteobacteria bacterium, assembly GCA_006226755.1. Lineage (GTDB taxonomy): Bacteria > Bdellovibrionota > Bacteriovoracia > Bacteriovoracales > Bacteriovoracaceae > M0603. Next base: position 616 of record SBGE01000178.1, read on the forward strand.
TGGAAAAAGAATACAAAGTATTTTTCCAGGAACAGACTTGGCTGCTTGTGAAATGAGTACGGCCAGGCAAACTAAAAGGTTACAGAGGACACCTTTTGAAAGAGCAGTGAAAAAAGGCAGATTAACTTTGTTCTCTGCAATAGCAATCATATGATTAGCAACTTTCCCATCTCCAATAAGATGATGTTGACTGAAGTAAACTAACATGACGACAATCAGCGATCCAAGAAGGTTCCCAATATATGTTGTCAGCCAATTTTTCATCATATCAGCAGTGGTGATTTTTCTTTCAGCAACAGCTGCAATCATTAAATTATTACCTGTAAATAGCTCTGCCCCAGTAAGGACTACTAGTATGAGTCCAAGTGAAAAGCAGATCCCTCCGATAACTTTGAAAGTTCCCTGGTTCGTTGAAAAGGCAGTAATTGTAGTGAAAAAAACCGCCCCAAGAGCAATAAACATTCCAGCAAAAAGAGAAAGGATAAAAAGTGACTTGAATGTATATCCAGTTTTTTTGACTGACCAAGCAATCAATAGGCTAAGGATTTCTGCAGGTGAATTCATAATCAACCTTTGACACTAAAACCTTTTTTTGTCAAAAGTTCTCGTACCTTATCGATGTTGTCGCCTTGAATTTCCATTTGAGCAGGTTTTAATGTTCCACCAGTTCCACATTGTGCTTTGAGTTCTTTTAGAAGATTTTTGAAGTAGGGTGGATTATTTGGAATTTCATAGACTACGGTCACGGCTTTTCCTCCGCGACCTTTTTTTTCAATTCTTAATTTTAGGGTAGTTTTAGACGGGTCAATATCGGGGAAACTCTGTTTCTTTTTGTCCTTCTTCGCCAAGTTGACGCCAGAACCATCAGATGAATAGAGAATATCCCCGTCAGACATGATTTATTTCACGATATCAAATTTACGGATACCTTTAGAGTGATCATCAGCTCTAAGCTCTGTGAATGATCGTCCATTTTTTGAAAGCACCCATTTATCACCTTCTCTATCGAGCTCGACATCAAAGTTACCGTATTCATTTTTTCCTAGAAGCTTAAATTGCTTCAAGTATCTGATGGTCATGTTACCACCATTGTGTTCAGCAAAGTTTGAAGACTTGATCGTAATGACATCAACTCCCATCTTTTCTAAAACAACTTTTCCCTCTGGTAGATCATTTGGTCTAACCAAAATTTCTCTATCTAGACTTCCATCTTCTTCATAAATCTTGAAGGTGAAAGATGCAGCATCAGCTTTATCATCTTTAGTGATTTCTAATGTGGATTTAACTCCATCACTTTTTCTAGTAATTGTTGCGAGTAGCTCAACGCCAGCAAAAACTGATTGAGCAGCAAAGATTAAAAAAACAACCAATAGTTTTTTCATTAAAGTTCCCCCGTCATCTATACACGTTACCGTGAATGGGGGACTATCCCTTGAATTTGGATTAGATTCAACAAATGTGAAATTCTTTCAGAGTCTTAACTAATTGGATTTATTATATTTGTCAGGAGTTGTTTGATTTCGCCAATCTATGTCTTTAAAAATCTGACCTGGAACGATGTCATCTTTTTCGAGTTGAGTGTTTAATCGTTTGATAAATTTGAATGGCCACTGTTTTTGGATCAGATTAACCAGCCAGGCGGGCATCAAACCCTTCATGTCTCCAAGAAAAATGAATTCGAAGGCCGTTTGAGTTTCATTGATTTTCTCAATCGTCACCACAAGTTTTCTAATATCAACTTGAATATGGTCTTTATCTGCCAGCTTTGGGTCAATATAAGTTTTTGCTGTTAAGGTAAACTTGTCCTTTTCAGGGAAAAGCTCTCCTAGCATCAGAAATTCTCTATCTGTTGCTGGCCAAGGAGTATTGTAATACTCGCTTAGAATATAACTGGTATTGGAGATCTTCTTATGAACTTTAGTGGATTTTAGTTTGGGGGACCACTCTGGTTTTCGGTCAGCATCGAGAAGAACAGTAAGAACTCTTTCAAAAGGATGGTTTAAAATAGCTTTGGAACGAAAAGGGATTAGTCCATCCTTCGTCTCATGAGCACCGTAAACCTCTATTCCATGCTTTTGGACAAGCAGTTCCCATTCCTCGCAAAGTGCGAGTGAACTTTGGAAGAGTAAAAGGGTTAGAACTAAAAGTCTCATAGGATTATTATAAACCAGCTTTTTTAGCCTTGTAATAACACTATCTTGGCTTGGTAAATAAAGGTCAAGGCCCCCACCGTGAGGTGAGGGCAAAGAGGTTACTACGTGAAGGGTTTGGCGTAACTCTGGAGAAGAAGACTGGAATCAATGGCGTCAGTAGAATCCCGCTCTTCGGGTAGTGGTTCGTAGCCCTCGTCGATAAAAGCATCGGCCAAGAGTCTGGTAATTAATCCTCGAAACTTGGGCCGAATTTCGTTAAAATCAGTTTGTGTGTCCATGCTCAACCTCCTTATAGTTGCATTGGTGCGTACGAGTCCCTCGTCCCCAATTTTGGGGAAGGAAGAAATCAAAATATCTGTTCCGGGTGGGAAGAAGTCCCTTGTGTGTGTTGTTAAGATAAGTATAACTTACGCAAAACTTACGCACAATCCGCATCGCTTCACGACTCAAATATTTCACTCGGCCATGGGTGATTTGTTCACAAATATGTTCACAAATTTAAAAACAAGCCTTCTTATACTGTGAACACTTGATTGCTATTTTTAATTTAGGGGAATTAAACAATAGTCACCAAGGAGTGAATTTTATGGAAGCAAAACTTAAACTTACAAAATTTCTTTTAGGTCTTTTATGTCTTTCAACATTTATAGGTTGTGGACAAGAAAGTTCTGATCCAACAAAAGCTGGAAATGTAACTGTAGTATTAGGTAGTCATTCAGTAGCATCAAATACATTTTTAGATGTTCTTTTTCCACCGGCTTATGCAGCCTTAAACCAAATGGATCTATGTTTTAAAAGATTGCGTTTTAAGATTGATGATACCTTAGTTAATTTGCCTGAGGATAACGTAGATATTTCAGTGAAACATGTAACTTTAGATTCATCCGGATCTTCAAAAGTTTTTCAATCAATTGTGATTCCTAACAAAACTTATTTTCGACTGGAATTTGACCTCGAAGACTCATGTGGAAAGGGGTATAGCGCTCGTGTAAACAATGACCAACTGGGTGTTCCTGTTGAAACAGATAAACGAGTTACTATTAAATTTACTGGACGTTTTAATTCAGCAAATCCTGTACTTACTCTTAGTGTTCAAAATATTGTTGATGCCGTTAAAAACTACGCCGGAGCAGGCGGGGATGATCTTAAAAATTTACTAGAGGGAACTTCAGGCACTTTCTAAATTAGAGAGAGCCTGAAACATTTTCAAGAATGTCTTTAACCTCTTCATCCGAATTAACTGTGGAAAGTCCTTGCATGATTGATTGGGTGAAGAGAGTTATTTGTTGGTTGCTTTGAGTATGATTAAAGTTTCCAAAAAACTTCATAGAAGTTCTGTCAGTAGTTTTAAAGCTACCTTGTTTGTTAAGAAGTGAAACACTATAGCTATTTCCACATTTATCATCTAATTCAATCTCAATTCTTTTGTAAACCCCTGGAGGGAGTCCTACTGCGGGGAGAGATTTTCCATTTTCATTAAGAGTAATTTCTCCAATATTAAAATCAACGTTATCTTCAAAAAATCCATCTCTTTTAAATCGTAATCTTTTTATACAAAGTGTTGCTTGGAGTTCGCCAGGGAAGTGTCCACTCACTGCAAATGAAGACAGTTTGAGGGTTGTCATCGGGTTTCCTGTTGTAGTTCCTGAGGTTCCCTGATTTGGAGATAACGACGGATTTGAAGTTCCTTGATCTTGTCCACAAGAGGATAAAAGAGTTGCTAGGAGAAGGAATATTGTCAGGGTCGTTTTCATATAAATCCTATCGGAAACTAAGCTATTTTGTTAAAGGGAAGGCAGCCAGTTCTACATGAATGACCTTATCATTTTTTTGCTTCTTTTTTTCGAGTCCTCTAATCTTTTCAAGCGCTTCCTCAAGAATTGAGAATACTTGAGACATTTGGTCTTCTGATATGGCCACTGTGTGCCCCAGTAAAAGCCTCTTTTCTCTTTCAACTTCTCCAATTGAATCGGATGCTTTCTTTAGCATCAAAGAGTGAAATTGTCCCAAACTTAGCCTGTAAACTCCATCAGTACAATTCAATTCTTTGCTAAGATTAATTTCTTTTTTCGACTTACTAATATGAATGAAGTTATTTGAAATGAGAAATCTCAAGGCTTCCTTGATCTCTTTCGTTTCAACTTCAGAAATCAATTTGTTTTGTATCCAACTTGGATCTGGTTCAAAATTTTTTAAATGAACCATCTCTCTGATAACAACATTGTACCAGTTCGTTAAGTATTTAAATGCCTCGTGGTCTGCAGGTGAGTTCCTCTGATAATCTTTATTCATTTCGAGTTTCTTGAATGAACTGGAGGCGTTTTCATCGCTTGAGTTTTTCATGTCGTGTAGAAGTTCTAAATAACCTCTTTCTCTGGATGATAGATTTAAAGCTCTCGCAATGGAGAGCAAAGTTTTGACTTTTGGACTTCTTGAGCCATTGCTGATCATGGAAAGATTTGCAGGGGATACTCCAGCACGAGAAGATATCTCTCTTAAGGAAAGCCCTTCTTCTTTTTTAAGAAAACTTAACATATCAGAAATAAAATCCTTAAAGTCTGTATACTCGAAAACATTTGGTCTCATAGTTTTCTCTTCGGTAATTTTCCCTTCAAACTGTTCACTTTTCTTAACTATTCTCTCGATTATGTGAGCAGTGATAAACAGGAAAAGTTATTAATATTAGCAGTTTATGTCACTTGCTGAACGTGTTTTGTGTTCACATAGTATTGAAGAATTGTTTCAGTGCCCTGTGAAA
>SBGE01000056.1 GCA_006226755.1 Deltaproteobacteria bacterium
TTCTCTAAAAGAAGTTTTTTTAAGTCTTCATCTATAGTCTTGGGATAATAATTTGTTGAAATAACAATATCTGCAGTTTGAATATTATCTACCCTCCTTATTTGATCTTTCTTAAGCCAGCCATAAAGTGGTGTTTGAATCAAATCCATAAATTCATTGGAGGAATAAACATTTGGGAGCTTTTCTTTACTGATAAATGTCGATACTTCACCAATAACAGTCAGAATCTCTTTATAGAGTGTTGGATGAGTATGAAACTTTGGAATCTGTGGAACCTTGAACCAGATATTTTGAAGGATCAAAAGTGAAATAGATAATGAAACTATTGAGCTTTTCCTTTTTATCAAAGTTGGGAGGAGTAAATAAAAACCAAATAAATAGAGAATGATGGGTGCTAGTAAGTTTCTTGGGGAACTATCTTGGTAGAAGAAATAAAAAATCAAAATAAAAATGCATGCTGAAAGAGACATGAATAATTTGGTATCAGGTCTGTATTCGATAACCATTTCTTTACCAATCAAGAGATGGAAGAAAAATATGGCAGGCATGGCTTTAGCGAGATAATTGAAGTTGACAAGAATATGGTGATACTTAAAGGCCACCGATTCAGGGGCAGCCAAAATAAAGAGTGAAAAACAAAGGATCGCAGCAAAAGGAAAAAAAAGGATTTTCTGATTCCATTTCATTGCAGGTAGTTTTGGAAAAACTTTTACGAGAACCAGATAAAGAAAGAGACTAAAGGGGAGAGTCGTCGCAAAGGATTTGATGATAAAGAGATTTAAATCGAAAGAGATCAGTTTCTCTTTATTGATTGAGAGTAATGAGAAGCCTTGCTCTGTTCGACCTAGTAGCTCCTTGTTACCAAAAAATGTTCCATAACTTATGTAGTGAGTGAAAAAGAAAAGTATTAGTAGGAGTGTGAGAACAAATCCAGCAATGATTGTTTTCTTATCAAATTCATTTCTTTCTTTTTTGAAAAACGAAAAGATGACTGGTGGTGCTAGAAAGGCCATTCCAGACTCTCTTATGAATAAACAGAGAAACATCCAGATAACAAATGATTTGAAGTTCTTTCTTTCATAAGCGAGCCAGCCAAAAACTCCACAGGCGAAAAATGGTATATCTGGGTAAAGCATTGTTGAGTGAGTGATGAATAACTGGTTGGTTGCAATAGTTAATATGAAGAAAAGAGCAACACACTTATTGTTCGAATTGGTTAAAAGTTTATAAAGCCCATACAACAGAAAAGTACTAACTGTAAGATTGAACAATTTAGCGAACATAATTGATTGACCCGAGATATCCAAAAGAACCCTGAGAATTAGTGGATAACCAGGAGGATGACCATAAAAATAATCAACTTGAGACAATCCTGGAATAAAGTCGAGATAACTGACATTGGTCATTTCAGAAAACAGATAGATGACCTCGTCACCAATAACCTTGGTTGAAATATTCCAGACGCAACAGACGAAAAAAATCGCCATGATCATAAGTGGAGTATATTTTTCTATTTTCTGCATTATGATATATATTATAAAGCAGATTACACCGTTATCAATGGCCGAGTAAACGTGAATACCTTTCTGTCAAATTTGAAGATCCGCATAGAGTCAGTAATTTTGGCGCTTCTTAAAAGGGGACCCGTTAAAACAATTGAATTGATCATGATGGCATTAAAGGACGAAAGAGAAGACCGAAAAAAAGGTCTTTTGGCCCATGATTTTATTGATCCCAGGAAAGAGCTTCCCCATCACCCTAGTTCAATTCATGCCAATTATTATCAACCAATTCGAACTGATTCATTTCTAAAAATATTGGCGATTATTCCTGATCCAAACTCTTTCAGATTTGTTGATATTGGCGCCGGTACAGGTAAAGCACTCATATTGGCCGCCGATTTTGGTTTTAAAGAAATTTCGGGTGTGGAATTTGTTCCTAAGCTTTGTGAAATCGCCCGCCAAAATATTGAGAGGTTTTCTTCAAAATATCCTGATATTAAATTCGAAATAATTGAAGAAGATTTTAGAAACATTACCTATTCGGATAAACCAACTGTTTTCCTTTTGAATGATCCATTTGATAACGAAATGATGATGGAATTCGTAAGTATATTCAAAAAATTCGAGCGTAATCATTCTTGGTTGATTTATAAGAATGTCAATCTGAGGTCAATGCCGGCCTTAAGAAGTCTTGATACTAGTCATTTTTACAAAACATATGACTTCGATGGTAATTTGTTCGAAGTATGGTCTCCTCGTTCATCAAGATAAAATGCGATGAACCCAGTTTGCAGCTTCTTTCGGGTGTTCAACCAATACACGATGTCCAATACCTTCTTCAAGACCAAATGATTTTGTTACATCCCTTGGGATGGTGTTATAGAGATGTCTATGGGCAGATATTGGGATGACTTTATCTTCACAAGCAGTAAGTAGATGAACACCTTTTGGCATGACTTTGAATTTTTCAACAACCTGATCTGTATCGAGATCAATTATTCCCAAGGTTAACTTAGTCAGGGCCTGCATCCTCGCTGGAGTCCAGTTGAATTTGTTGTTGAGCCTGCCTTTTATCCTTGCATTCAGAAAATACATAGGAAGTCCGACTTCAGAAATTTTTTTATAAAATGGATTAAGATGCAGAAGACTATAGTAGAGTCCAGATAGACCTGGGAGATGGTTTTTAAATTTGGATACATAGGGAGCTATAAGTCCCATACCCTCTACATTCTCAGGGAATAAGTCTGTAAACTTGAAGCAAACTCCAGCACCGTAAGAAAGAGCAATGATAAAAACTTTTTCTATTTCAAACAATATCAGTGTCTTTTTTATCAATGATGCCTGTTGATCGAGTGATATTTTTTGCGTCGTGACTTTCTTTTCACTTTCAAAGGTTTTTCCTTGCCCTCTTAAGTCCAATGCTAATAGGTTCCATTCTTTATTTTTCTCCATGATCAACCTGATTGTTTTTTTATACTCGAAGATTGAATCATCTAGACCGGGCAGCAAAAGAATTGTCCCAACAGCTTTCTTGGAAAGTGATTTTTTATATAGACCATGAACCTGTATTTCTTTTGTTCTTTGCCAAGGAAGATCGATCACTTTTACTTTATGGGTGAAACTTCCATCTGGGCTCAATTCATTCATTTGGACCACCTTTTTTGTAAGTGTAGGTTATAGAAATTATTGAGATTTTGCTATTAAAATTGTACAAATGTACAAAAAAGTATATAAACCCGTGAAATTTATGGTTATAGTTTTCACATCCAAACGGAAAATGACGAAAACATGGAGGTCAAGGATGGATAGTTTCACGCAAATGACAGAACTGATGAAGAAAACTCGTCAGAATATGGAAGATTTCAATACTCGTGTTCAAGATGAATCGGTAAAAGTTTGGGAAAGAAATTTTGCCACTGCAAAAGATTGTTTTGAAGTGGGAATGAAGCAAGGACAAGTTCTTGTCTCAGAAAGTTTGAATACAACCATGATGATCAAAGATGCTTGGACTGAAACGTTTAGCGCATTTACAAAAACTTTTGAAACTCCTGCTACTCCTGCGGCAACTGCCAAAGTTAAGTAACAGTTCTTCAAATAAAAAGAGAGGCCTTCCAAGATGGATAGCTTGTACAGTGTTGGAAAGAGTATTTTGTCCCGAACTCGTGAGAATGTCTCCCGCTATCCACGAGGTATAAAAAATCTGTTTTCAGCAGCGACCAAAGAAGTCAATGATATAGCATCAACTCCTAGGGTATTGGTCGGGAAGTCTGGGAGGGCCTCTCTTTACAAATACAATTCAATTGGAGAATCGTCACATGAGCCGATTCTCCTGGTTCCATCTCTTATTAATCGATACTACATTCTGGATTTATACCCTGGTTGTAGTTTGATTGAATCACTCGTTGATAATGGACATGATGTTTATCTTTTGGAATGGCTTGATCCGAGACCACAAGATATTTATGCAACGATGGAGGACCACATTCTTTCTTGGATGAATTGGGCCGTTGATGAAACTCTAAAGCATGCAACAAATAGACAAGTTCACCTTTTTGGACAGTGTATGGGAGGAACTTTTTCCACCATTTATACTGCTATTAATCCTGAAAAAATTAAGTCATTAGTCACTCTCACAGCTCCCGTCGATTTTTGTGATGATGGCCTATTGAGTACCTGGGCAAGAGAAAGCTCCGTAAATATGAATCTCATGGAACAACAATGGGGAATGATTCATCATGAATTCTTACAACAATCTTTCAAAGTTCTTAAACCAACAGGAGTTATCAGAAAGTGGGACACTCTTCTTTCAAACTCATGGAAAGACGAATTCGTACATAAATTCTGTTATATGGAAAGATGGATCAACGATAACGTATCATTTCCCGCAAAAACTTATACTAAATACATCAATGAGCTCTATCGTGAAAATAGACTTGCAAATGGAACGTTTACACTCAACGAACAGCTTATTGATTTATCGGCCATAACTTGTCCTGTTCTATGTTTTACTGCTAAGGGAGATGATATCGTTCCTCCTCCGAGTGCAGAATTATTAATTGATCTTGTCTCAAGTAAAAAGACCAGACATGTAGAGCTTGGCGGTGGTCATATTGGATGTGTCGTCTCGAACAGACATCAAAAAGTTCTTTGGTCAGAATTAGACGAATGGTTATTAGAAGATAAAAATGAGGTTCAAAATGTTCATGTCACTCAATAGAAAGATATTTGATTTTACACTTAATACAACGGATAAAATTGTACAGCCAATTCTTAGAGATAGAACATATTTAAGAATGAGTTCTTTTCAGATGAATTCACTTTTACATCTTCAAAAATTAGTTGAGATTCAAACGACGAAAGTCTTGAAAAGTATGAATATTCCAACTGAGAAAACTCTTAAAGGTCTCTATCAGACCATTTATGAATTGGAGAATCATAAGGCCAATTGTGAAAGAAAAATCAATATGCTTGAGTTAAAAATAAAAGACCTGGAAACACGAGTTGGCAATGAGCTTCCTCCAACACTGAAAAAGAGGACCTTAACGCCAAAAAGATCTTCTATTAAGAATCACGCTCCTTCAAACTGAGCTTTCATGATATTCTATTCCTGATTGATTATTGGGAGTTTGAGTGGATAAATTCAAGAAGTATGCTTCTACGTTGGTCTTTATCATTATCTTTTCATTATTTGTAGTAATGAGGGGACCGACTTTCTATAACAACTGGAAATGGGAAGGCGAAACTCTTCCTGAACTCAAAGTATTCAACTATAAGACAAATAGCGAAGAAGTTCTTTTTCTTGAAAAACAAAAATTTGTCGTTCTTTTCTGGGCCAGTTGGTGTGGACCCTGTATGATTGAATTTTCTAGATATAAAAAATCGATATTAGACAAAAAGATTCCTCAAGATTCGGTTTATGCAATAAATCCATTTGAAACTAGTGAGTCAATCATTCAATTCATGAAAAAAGAAGATTATCCTTTTCAGTTTGTTGCTGATCAGGGGGTCTT
>SBGE01000245.1 GCA_006226755.1 Deltaproteobacteria bacterium
GGTGACACTGGTACTAACGGTGACACTGGTACTAACGGTGACACTGGTACTAACGGTGACACTGGTACTAACGGTGACACTGGTACTAATGGTGACACTGGTTCAAATGGTGACACTGGAGCGAACTGGACTTCTGAGAGCTTTATTCAAAATGCATCAGTTCAAAACAAAGTCGACATTCTTTGGGTTGTAGACGACTCTGGCTCTATGGGTGATGAGCAAGAAGCACTTGCTTATAATTTTGAAGTTTTCATTAACAGCTTTTTTAACAAACAATCTGATTTCAGAATGGCAATTACGACAACTGATGAAAACAGAAGGGTTGACGGGAAGCAAAACTGTGACTGGCACGTACTTAATAGTGAATACGCTGGCAAGAACAGAGACAACTTTTTCAGAATGTTCAAGAAATGTATCCAAGTTGGGATTAAAGGTTCAGGTAGAGAAAAAGGTCTTCATGCCTCAAAAAGATTTATCGATCATTATGAGCATAGAGATAATAGACACGATCCATTTCTAAGACCAGATGCTTATCTTGTGGTTGTGTATGTTTCTGACGAGGAAGACCAATCAACTGAGAAAGTTGAGCATTATGTTGATTACTTGAAAGCAGTTAAAGGAACAAACAAAGGACTTGTAAAGGCCTACAGTATTGTGACGACGGAGCTTACAGGTAATAAATGGGAAACTATTGGTAATAGATATAAATACGCTTCAATGCTTACTGGCGGTAAAACTGCGAGTATTAAAGACAACTTCTTTACAATCCTTGAGGATCTTGGTGAAGACATTGTTGCCCTACTCGATAGCTTTGCCCTAGCAGGAACTCCTGCCTCAAACAACATCAGAGTAGAAGTAAATGGTGTTGAAGTAAGCACTGGTTGGACCTGGAATGCAACGAACAGAACGATCAAGTTCCTTGATGGTCATGTTCCTGCTGATGGTTCGAAGATTGAAGTTTTCTATACTTTGTAAAACACTGGAGAAGATATGAGTCAATTGCCGTGGACTCGATTCAAAAAAAATCTGATTCTGGCGCTTCTAGCAACTTTACTAGTTGCGCCAGCATTGGCCGAAGCCTCAGAGGATAGTCTTTATGACTTCCTCTGGCTCGACCCAGATAAGAAAGTCTATGTTCTTCAAAACAAAGTTTATAAGAAGAAGAATACAGGTTATGCCAATCTAGGTTATGTTTACTCACTCACACCTGACTACTTTGATACCAGAGGATTTCATCTTTCAACCGGTTGGTATTTCCATGAGGAATGGGCCATTGAAGGATATTTCAACAAGTATTCTAGTAGCCCTAATACGACATTTGACAACCTTAAAGGAGTCAATGGCGTTACTGCATTCTCAAGACAGTTCAATAGTACAGTCGGCTTGATGGGAGTTTGGTCTCCTTTCTACGGTAAAATTAATACTTTCAATAAAATTTTCTACTTTGACTGGTCTGTTGGTGCTGGAGTTGTTCGAATCAACTCAGAATCAAACGAGAAAACTGTTGCGAGTACAACTACTGCTGATTCATACAATAAAGAATCATATACCGGTGCAATTGTAAAAACTGGTTTGAGATTCCACGCAACGAAAAACATGCATATAAATATGGACTTCCATAGAACAATTTACAGTGCTCCAGGACCAGCACCTGTCCTTAACGGAACAGGAAAAGACAAATGGTGGGGAAATACTGACTTGATTTTCTCTATTGGATTTAGTTTTTAAGGAACTGTGATGAAGAAAATTCTTATGATCATCACATTTATCATGAGTTCAAAAGCGCTGGCAGATATAAAGTCAGCGACAGAACTCTATAAACAGCCTCAAAGTTTGAAGCGAGACAGAGAAATGGCACTTGAGCTATTCAAGTCCAAGTATTTCTTTTCTTCACTTGCTTTTGCTAAAAACTATATTGCTGGTGCAAAGGATCTTGATCCAGAATTTGAAGCTGTCATTGAAAAATTAATGGTTAAGACAGGAACTATGTCATTCAGTTATATGGACAGAAAGATTCTAAAAAAGCATTTGAGCTCACCGACATTGGCACTCGCCTATGGTATCAGAATGTCTCAACTTAAAAATTGGGAAGAATCCAATAGGGCCCTCTCAAATGTTCCAGATAATCATAAATTTGCTTCTGAAGCCAGAATGCTTCAAGGAGCTGCATTAAATATGCTTCTAAAAGATAATGAAGCTGTTCAGATGTATAAGAGATGTACCAAAGTTTCACAAACAATTGAACAAGATGCAGAAAAAGAAAAACTTGGTCGTTACTACGCAATTATTAAAGAATCATGTTTTATCCATTTGGCCCGTATTGAATATAGAAATGGAAACTACGAACAGGCTAAAGAACTTTATAGAGCTATTCCTAAAACTTCATATAGATTTCCATTTATCTTGATGGAAAAAGCCTGGAATGCTTATCAAAGAGAAGATTACAACAGATCTTTGGGTGTTCTTGTTGCTTACAAGAGTCCATTGATGACAAGTTACTTCTTCCCAGAAGCTGAGGTTCTACGTGCTCTTTCTTATTTCAGACTATGTTTGTGGGAAGATAGTATGGTTACAATTGAGAATTACTACAAAAGATATAAGGCGCAATCTGATGTTTTGAGAGAACTTTTACTTAAACATAAGAATAGCCATACATACTTTTTGAAGATGGCCTTCGCCCCTATTGAAGAGACCGAAAAAATGCATCCTTACGTTCGCAATATGATGACTCAAATACGTAAAAAGATTAAGTTTTCAATAGATCTTGTTGCATATAAAAAGGCCCAAAATGAGCTTAAGTTTATCCAAAATTTACCGACAAGTAAGCTCAGGAATTTAATGGAAGGAGAGCTGAAAGAAACTCTCAAATGGAGAACTACTCACTTAAATCACTATATCAAGAAGCAGATGTTTGATTTCGTGAATGAGATACATAAATTCAGCTACGAAATGTTCAACATCAAACTTGAAATTCTTGCCAGAAAAAGAGACCTGGTATGGGATAACAAGCAATTGATCAGTGATAGAAGTAGAGGAAGCCATGAAAACCTGAAACGAGAGTCTGACGAACATTTCTATGACTTTCGTGGGGAATTCTGGGCCGATGAACTAGGTGACTATTCATTTGGACTCAAGAGTAACTGTGAAAAAGTAAGAGTAGGAGCTTCAAAATGAGAAGAACAATAATTGCCCTACTCTTCTTGACGATGACCAACGCTATAGCGCAAGAGAAGAGCGCACCGAAGGCCGCTGGTAATGTAAGTGCACCAAAAGTGATTTACAAATATCGTCAATATGAAAAGTTTGATTTAGGTAGTATGGAAATTAAGGGGAGCATCGTAGCTCCCGGTGATTTGTCGGTCAAGGAACGTTCACGCCGTACGTTTTCTAGGGACCTCTATGACCGCGACAATTTTAACATGGAAGTAATTGAGGACATACGTAATTTACGTTGATCCTTTCGAGGTCTGTCATGGAAAACGAAGCTGTACAAACAGCCGCTGCTGCGGTTGAAACGGTGAGTGATCCGAATTTTATTCAATCAGTTGCAATTTTTATGGACGAAGGTGGAATCTTCATGTGGATCATCTTCGCAGTCTGGTGTCTCGCTGTTGCGATCTCTATTGAAAGGGTCAAAAGTCTTTTCATGTATGATATCGATGGTGGGAGTTTGATGAACATGATCAAAAAACATGTTCTATCAAATGAAGTCGCTCAAGCCATTCAAAATTGTTCTAATTCAAATGCACTTCTTCCTCAAGTGATGAAGTCTGGTTTGAAGAGGGCCAATCAGAGTAAAGAGCAAATCATGGATGCTGTCGAAGCCTCTATTCTAGAAGCCGCACCTAAAGTGGAAAAAAGAATGGGTTATCTAGGCTTGATTGCAAACATCTCTACCCTCATGGGTCTTCTTGGAACAATTTACGGTCTAATTCAGTCATTTGCTGCTGTTGCTAACGCTGATCCTGCAAGTAAGGCAAAACTTCTTGCTCTAGGGATTTCGAAAGCGATGAACACAACAGCTTTTGGTTTGATTTCGGCCATAAGTATCATGGTAGTCCATCAGATTCTTTCATCTAAGGGTGAGAAAATCCTGGGTGAGATCGAGGAATACTCAGTAAAGCTTGTGGACCTCCTTGGAACCAAGAAACAAATGGTTCCTGTTAAAGAAGAGAAACCGTCTACTGACGTAGCTGCTTAAGAATCAGCTAATCTGCTTTAACTGGAGAGAACACCATGAAGTTTAGAAGAAGAAAACCTAAAAAAATGGAGAAGTTGAACGTCATTCCAATTTTGGATGCGGTCTTCATCTTTATTTTCTTTCTTTTGATGTCAGCCCAGTTTCTAAAAGTATATGAAATTGGGTCTGATGCTCCGGCCGTTACAACAATCGATGACAAGAAAGATAAGAGACCTCCACTCAATCTCATTCTGGATATCACTCAAGAGAAGATTGTAGTCAAGACAGGTATGGATGAAAACATCTATAAATCTATTCCAACGGTTGGGAAAGAGTTCGATCACTCTACTCTTCAAAAAGCATTGGTTGAACTTAAAAGAAGTAATATGGATGAAAGTTCGATTATCTTCAGGCCAAAAAGTCAGGTTCCTTATAAAAAACTTGTCAAAATCATGGATACAGTTAGGAACCTTGAAGTTGGAAAAGTGGCTGGAAAAAACAAGAAAGGTAAAGTTGTGGAAACAACAACACTTTTCGACCAGATCATTTTTGAAACAATTATTTAAGGTTGAAATATGAGAAGTAAAAAGTTCAACAAATTTGGAAGACACAAAACAAAAGAGCCGATGGAAATCGATATAACATCGCTACTTGATATTCTTGTTATTCTTCTTGTTTTTCTTCTTAAGAGTTATAGCGCGAGTGAACTCAAGCTCGAACTAGCGGAAGCTCTTACTCTACCTGAATCTAGATCAGAAGCTCTTGGGACAGATACAATTGTAGTCCAAGTCAATAAAGACAGAAAAGTATTTGTCGACAATAAAGAGATTGGATCGGCACATGGTGGTGGGTCTAAAATTAATGAACTTTATGACGTTCTGAAAAAAATGAAAGAAGAAAAAGAGAAAGATGTTAAGGAAACTCAGGCGAGAGGCGTTGCCAGTAATATGGACAAAGATATGCTGGCCAAGAAAAAGTCACTTTTAACTCAGGTGAATATTGTTTTGGATCAATCTCTCCCCTACGATGTTCTCAGAAAAGTAATGCACACATCTGCGATGGCCGGATTTCCACAATTTAAATTTGTTGTGCAAGGAAGGGATCAGTAACAATGAAAGCTACCATCCTTTTGATTCTATTGACAGTTTCTAATGGTATCTTTGCTCAAGCAAAGGGGCCGGAGAAGAACGATCAAATGTCCAAAAGATGGCATACTCTAAACAATTTGATTAACCAGGAAATAAAAACTATTAAATCAATTGGACGAATCGGTCCAAAACTTCAACATCGTCTTCTCGAACTCAATAGTGAAAGGATCAAGCTTCTCAAAGAGCAGGAAAACCAGGTCTTTTTGAGTTCTCCAAAAAGCTTAATCAAAGAAAAGGGAAAAGATTGGTTTTTTAGGAAATCTTTCGCTCTTTTCAAAAAGGTTAGAAACGATGGACATAAACTCATTAATGAGTTTCCAAGATTTAGACATAAAGCAGGTATCTTCTATACTCTTGCTTTGAATGAAAGAGATTACGGCGGGGATAAAAAAACTGAGTTTTACCTACTACAGGTCCTCAAGCACGCTCAAAAGGGTGACAAAATTATTCATCATGCGAAAACAAGTTTGGCTGAATATCACTACAATCAAAAAAATTATAAAACTGCCATCAGATATTATGATGACGTTGTTCAGAATACAAAGGATGACTGGTACACTAAGCATCTTTACAACCAAGCATGGTGTCTTCTTAAAGAAAGACAATATGAAAAAGGTATTGAAAATCTTAGAACAGCATTTGAGTTTTCAAAAAATCCAAACTATGTCTCTGTTAAAGATCAAGTCTTAGAAGCTTTTGCTGTGTTTTTTGTCCATGGGAATCAAATATCTGAAGGTATTGCCTTTTATCTCGGGAACTTAAAAGACCCTACCGACTATTTGATCTCGATGGCAAGAAAGACGGCCAATAAGGGTCTTTTCAAGGAAACTCGAGATGTCATCTCGGCTTCCCTTGGAAAGGCCCGTGAATTGAAATTACATTCCAAAGAAGTAGATATTCGTCTCCTTGAGCTTGAAATCTACAGAAACTTCAAGAAATTTGATCTACACTTTGAAACTTCTTTGGCCCTACAACAGCTCCAAGAGAAAAAAGCTTTCAGCCCTGAACAAAAAGAAGATGCCACGAACAAACTTAAATCACTTGTGAATTACCTTCAAGTTCGTGTTACCAAGAATAGAAAAGCGTCAAATGGTGAATATGATAAGAAATTAATGAAAGAAGTTATCTCATATTTCGACATCCTCTCTACTATTGATGCCGAGAATAAAGATTCATACAATTTCTTTTCAGGAGAGACTCATTTTGCTGTAGGAAATTTCAAAGCAGCCGCAGACTTCTATAAATCTTCGATTGAGAATGGTTTAAACAAAAAAGGCAAAGAAGCTGACGACCTAAGAAGAAAGACTCTAAATTCATTCCTTGCGACCCTTGGAAAATCTGATTTTGATAAAAAACAAGATGATCAATACACGATTTTCGCTTATGAGAACCATATCAAATTCTGGCCAAAAGATGAGAAATCAAGAGTAATCTATGTCAAATTGTATAACCTCCAGCTTGGTAAAAACAATGTTGATGGAGCTCTTGGTACTTTTAATCTTTATAACAAAACTTACAAACAAGATGCTGAAATCCAAAGAGGAATGATCACTCACCTAATGGATTTTTATATCAAAACCAAAAATTCAGTAGCACTAGCTCAGTGGATTGAAAAATTTGAAAAAGGCTTTCTTGGATTCAAGAGAGATTATGTTGAAAAGGCACTTGCTATTCTCGGTCAGATTCTTTTTGAACAATACGAAGGCCTTGAAAAAGCAGGCAAAAAAGACCTAGCCATCAAAGGTTACCAAGAACTATACAAGGATGAAAGATATCCAAATAAAATCAAGGCCCAGTCTGCTTATAACGCTTCAGTTCTCTACTTGGAAATGGCGCAAACTGAAAAAAGTTTTGAGTGGGTTCAATACTCTATGCAGAAACATCAATTTGATGATCTGAAAAAACTTCTACCAAAAATGAAAGGCATGGCAGAAAGATATGCCTTCCTTCAGGATTTTAAGCGTTCAGCACTTTTATCTAAAAATCTTCTTTCTAAATTCTGTTCTATTGAAATCGAAGGTAAAAATGATCTCTATATCAGTGCAGTTCATCACCATCTTTTAGATGGTGATTACAGAACAGCTGTGCACAACACGCAACTTGGTTCAAAATGTGGCATTGATAAGAAGGAATCAGATAACCTGAACAAGCAAATCATTGGACACCTGGCTTCACATAGACACTATAGAGAATTCTTTGATTTCTATAACAAACATAAGGGTAATGAACTCTACTTTGATACGTTTTCTGCCCATTTGATCAACATCTATTGGGATACTAAATTTACTTCTCAACCCAAACTTCACAGCTCTGTTTCCAACATTTTGATGAATTGGAAAAAGCAAAATAAGCTACCTGAAATTTTTGCTAAAAATCTTGATTTTATGGACCAGTACAATCAATTTGAAAAACTTGTGAATAGTATTAAATTTAACCTACCGAAATTCGAAAAGTTTGATCAAGAAAAGTTCAATTTGGCGCTTGAAGAAAATCTTACACTCCTTCAATCAATTACTAAAGATGGAGAAGCTTTAATCAAGCAAGGACATAAAGAAATGACTCTACTCACCTATTCTCTTCTGGAAAAACAATACCAGAGGATGGCAAAGGCTATTGAAACTTATACTCCAGCCGGCATGCCAAATGAATTTGTTGTTGGATTCAAAAAACACATGGGTCAATTATCAGGAAACCTGATGGAAAAAAGTCATTCATATAATTCTGGAGCGAGAACGGTCATCGAAAAGAACGATATTCTCAGCTTTAACAATTTCAAATTTATCAAAACGCATCAATTTGTAGAAAAGGTCAATTACCGATATCCGGCCTCACGGCTGGTGTCCACGGCGGATCTGGGAGGTGATCAATGAAAATGATGTTTCTTCTCACATTATTTCTATTGATCACCTCCTGTTCTACTCACAGGCTTGATACCCAAATTGAAAAGTCAGACAATGACCTTTTAAGTGGAGAATCAATGCTTCGTTATAGCGAAAACAGACTTGAAAGGATTGAAAAACATAAAAATCCATTAATTGCAGCTGTTTCACATTGCTATCAAAAAGACTATAAAGAAGGACTTGATCAGCTTAAACAAAACCTTAAAGGTAATATTGAGAATCCAGCTTACTGGAACCATGTAGGTACTTGCTACTACCTTAGCGACAAACTTGAAAAGGCTGAATACTATTTCACTTTGGCATTGAATACTGCCAAAAAACAAAAGAGAACTTTTTCAGTAGCTGAAAACAACCTTGGTTTGATCCAATTGAGACTTCGTCATTATGACAAGGCCCTAGAACTTTTCAAATCTGCTGAAAAATCTGGGATTCTCACACCAAAGTTCAACAAGCTTCAGCTTTACCTTCAATTCGGGCAACTGACAAAGGCCAAGGAACTCGCCTTTGAACTAGAAAAGATCAATGATAAAGATGTCGACGTCATTGTAGCGTTGGCCACAATTTATATGTTGGAAGGAAACTATAAAGTTTCTGAGAACTTCTTTAAGAGAATTCCAGAGCAATTTCTCGATCGTGAAGATATCTCTGGAAGCTATGCAATTGTCCAATATCATCTCGGAAAATATGAAGAAGCAAAATTGACTCTTCAAAAGGGACAATATACTCAAATTTCAACTATCAAAAATATGAGAAAAAACCTCAAGTTGCTGATTGAACGTGAGCTGGAGCGATTGAAGGAAGAACAAGATGCCAAACGTCTCAAGACCGGTAAAAGAGGTTCCCGTGCTGGTTAAAAAAGACATTGAGACCAGGCTTTTCAAGCTCGTTGCATACAAGCAAGGACAGGTTGAATATGAATTCGATCTGGACAAAAAGAAACTCCTGGTTGGAAGTGCCGAAAACTGTGACTTAAGAATTACTGACCCTCACATCTCACACTATCATGCCCTATTGATGGTAGATGAGCATGGGTGCAAGATCCTAGACCTAGAATCCAATAATGGAATCTGGTTGAATGGGATGAGAGAGAGAAGTTTCTATTTCTCTTCCGGAGATTGCATCAAGCTTGGTCCAATAGAATTTCATGTAGAAGAAATTCTGACTACAGTTGAAAAAGGTCAAACCCATATTGAGGATCAAGATCATCAAGTTAATGTTCTTGATGAAACTCATATCCACGAGATGCCATCAGAGCTTCCTCCAGTAGAAGGCTTGGTAGTTATTGATGGTGAATACTGTGACATTAAATTCGATGAAACATCATTCACTCCAGTGGATCATATTCCAGCAATTTCTCCAGTCATTGCCACAGATCAGTTCATCGATACTGAAGAAAACAAAGAAATACTTCCAATTGCCAGACAGTCAGACTCTTTGGCCATTGAGGTTACAGTTCTTTCAAATGGTGTGGCCCTAAGTGTTGATTATTTCCCAATGAAAGATGGTATTTATAATGCCTCTCCAGTGACCTCAAAAGGTCATATGGTACATATTCCTTGTTTGGACACAGAGGATAATCTCCCTTTTTTCCAGATCAGTAATGGGCATATCGATTTCTTTCCAATTGATGGATTTAAAGCTGTCAATTTGACTACAGGAAATAAGATATTCAATGGAAGTGATCGTGAGCAACTCGAACAAAATCAAGTTTTGAGTTACAACTATAAAACGGTTCAAGTAGTAGCAAAAATCACTGAAGCTCCAGCTAATTTGAGATTTGCTCCATTCTTTGGGAGAGATCGAAACTTCCAAAAACAAGCCATTCAGATTTTCTCTGGACTCATGTCAATCATGCTACTTCTTCTACTCGTAGACGTTGAAGCGCCAAAACCAGAGAAGAAAATCGCGGTCATCTATCGAAAAGCTATCAAGTCTGATCAAAAGGCACAGGATAAGTCTTCTCAAGATGTCAGCAATACCAATCAAGATAAAGGTGTGAAGAAAGAGCAACAATCAGAAGACAAACCAAAATTTGCGAAAGCTGAACCAAATCAGAATAAGCAAAAGAAAAGTGAGCAGAATCAACAAAAAGTTGCTCAAACCCAGAAGTCATCTGCTCAGAAGCAGCCTGAGAAAACAAAAGTTAAAGCTTATGAGTTCAAGACATCAAAAAGCTTCAACAGTATGTTTAGTAAGTCCAATAGTGTGACTCCAACTAAGATTCAAAACAATACTGTTGCTACAACTAATGGATTTGACTCTTCTAAAGCTGCAAGCTCCGCTGATCTCAAGTCAAAAACATCAGTCGATGCTGGAACTTTTGGTAAAGACTTTAGAGGAAACTATGACAGCTCAGCTGGTGCAAAAGGTTTGGCATCAAAGTCAGGTGTTGATACAAGTTTTGTCGAGCCTCAAACAGTAGTACTTGGATCAATGGATCCAGAATTACTTAGAAAGATTTTAAGAGAATACTTGCCACAATTCAGACATTGTTACCAAAAAGAACTGGAAAGGAATGGTAATACTGAAGGAGTCGTTGATTTGAACTTCAGAATCACAGGAACCGGAGGAGTCTCCAATATCAAAATCGGTATGAAGGGAGCTAAATTCTCAAATGCCGGTTCTGGATGTATGGCCGGGGTCTTGAAACTTATCGATTTTCCAAAACCTAAAGGTGGCGGTGTAGTCGACGTCAGACAACCTCTGAACTTCTTCTCAGAACAAGAAAAGATCTAATGATGATGCCCTTTATGGGCATCATCCATTTTTTTTACTTCAGCTGTGATTTTCAAAGTTTTACCACCCTCAAAGTTCATGACAAACTCATGAGATTTACCCATCTCCAGTTTTTTATTCAAACCAATAAACATAATATGCTCATGCATAGGTTTAAGCTCGACCTGACTGTTGGCCGGGACGAGAAGAAATGGAATTTTTCTCATTTTCATCACACCATTTGTTTTGATGTGATTATGAATTTCAATATTTTTGGCGAGATCCCCGCTCACACTAATTAATTTAATATCTTTGTCTGTCTTATTCTTCAAGATTCCAAACATGGCACTCATTTTCAGACTACTTGGGACGGCCTTGATCCAAGTCTTTTCAAAAACGATATCTTGAGCATTGATCGCATATGAAAACAGTAATAGCGTAACAAAGACAGTGGCTTTCATGTTATTTCCTTAAGAGAGTTGTAATATCAACGATAAAATTTGGCTCATCAGTGATATTCGAGTAAGACTTGTAGAAATTGCCCTGCTTATCAATCACATAATATCGGGAAGTATGATCGACTGTATATTTCAGGGCAGAATCTTTAAGAGGCACAAACTCAAAGAAGACACCATAGTCTTCAGCTACTTTTTTAATTTGGGATTCAGATCCTGTAAGACCGATGTAGCCTTTCCCAAAAAAATCAACATATTCATCTACACTTTGTGGGGTATCTCTTTTCCAATCAACGCTGATAAAGACAGGCTGAACTTGTGAGAATTGCTCCGGAGAAAGTCTTTTTAAAACCTTGCTCAATTTCGTCAAGGCCATAGGACAGATATCAGGACAAGTGGTAAATCCAAAATATAAGACTCTAAGTTTTCCATTTGTAGATGAAAGCTTCCACTCTCCAGATTTATGAGCAAGGGTTATTTCTCCCCCAAGTTTCTTTTGAGTCAAAGTACTGGGACGAGACTTAGGCCCTTCTTCTTTTTGACAAGAAAGCATCAACAAAATGGGTATGAACAATAAAAGTTTCATGTGTCTTTTTTAGCTCAAAAGGAACGCTTTGAAATTGATAAAAATCAAATATGCGCCTTGTCACTGCTGTTTTTAAGCTTGGAATCCAACACTTTTGCACCAATCAGGTCTCCCCAAACATTGACGGCCGTAATGGGCAAATCCCAAAATCGATCGACAATAATATACAGTGCGATCATTTCGGCGGGTATACCTACAATACCGAGCATCATACTCATCATCATAAGCCCACCATTGGGAATTCCCGCAGCTCCTGCAGAACTTACTTGTGTCAAAAGAAGTAATACAATTTGTTCACCAAAACCGAGCTGAATTCCCGAAAGACTCGCCATGAACATAATAAGAATGGCATGATAAAAGGCAGCTCCATCCATATTCAAAGTTGCTCCAATTGGAACGGAAACACCGTACACTTTTTCCTCGACCTGTGCATTTTCTTCCAAAACTCTCATTGTAACCGGCATCGTTGCTGAAGATGATTGAGAAAAGAAAGCAACGAGAACTGCTTCTCTAACCTGTAGAAAAAACCTTAATGGTGAAAATTTTGTCGTCACCCATAAAATTAGTGGAAGAATGATAAAAGCATGAATGGACATTCCTATCCCTGTGGCCATGAAGAATGACCCCATCTCTGAATATTTATCAAAATCTAATTTATTAAAGAGAACAGCGACCAAAGAGAAAACCCCCACTGGTGTGAACTTGATAATGAATTCCGTTAATTTTTGAATGGCATCAGTGAGAACATCGACAATTTCTATTAGGCGATCTTTGTTTTTAGCGGATTTACCAACAAATACAGCGAAAGTTATAGTGAAAACAATTAACGGTACCAAATCCCCTTCCACCAAAGATTTGAAAAGATTTTTTGAGAAAAAAGACAAAACAATATCTTTCGGGGCAAGCGAAGAAAGACCAGAAACTTTTTCGGTCTCAAAACTTCCACCAAATGAAAAGATATTGGCCATAAGTAAGCCGTTAAAACTCGCCAAAACAGAAGTAGCCAGATAATAAACGAAAATTCCAAATCCCAATTGTTTGAAGATATCTTGCTGTTTGGTCAGATTCAAAAGTGAGTGAAAAAGAGTTAGCAAGACCAAAGGGATCATTACCATTTTGAGAAGTGTAATGAATAAATCACCAAGTACCGAATGATAGGTTGAGGCTCCCGGGAAGAAGTATCCGACCAACAGTCCAAAGATAATAGCTATTAATGTCTGGTTTTCCAGCTTTTTCAAAAATTTCATCAGTAAACACCTTTGTAGATGCTTTTATTGTAACTGACTAAGATGAAAATGAAATCAAAGAAGCTGTAAGAATGTTTGGGTGAAGTACTCTTCTTGACCAGATGGACAAGGCTTTCTATAAATTCTCTGTTTAAGGATTCCTCGTAGATCCTCATTAGAATCAGTTCTAATGGTATGAACTGCACCCTCTTCTATTTCATAGGTCGGTTTTCCAAAAGGATCAACAGAGTTTTTCTTGATGATGTATTTGTCATAACTCCCTTCAAAAACAACTTGAAGTTCAAGAGTTCTATCTGCAAGCACAATTCTAGATTGAGGATCAGTTGAATAAGCAGAGAGACAAAAATGGGATATATCTCCGTCCATATCAGTCACAATGTCCTGAAGATATCGAGATCTGGCTGTTGTCGGCTCCAAATAGGCCGGTAAATTTCCAGTTTTTCTCACTTCTGCAGTAAAGTTCCCTAAGTCATATTCTTGAGGATCACCACAGTCTCTTTTTCGGACGTTCAACTCAGCTCTTTTCTCTCTATCTGCAATTTCAAACAAGAAGTGTCTCTTGGTTTTGAGGGCATCACAAACTCTTTTGAGATCGCTCAGTGTCTGGCCCCTTAGCTCTGAAATTCCAACTTCATCTTGTTTGGTTGTCGTTTTGTTTCCTTGAATCTGACAAGACATCAAAAGCATGGAAAACAAAAGAGAAGTGAATGTAAAAGTCACCTTGAAGTTCATGCCAATTTATCGGAATGTTTGAAAAAAAGGATTAGAAACCGACTATTTTACTTAAGAAAACCAAAACACTGAAGCTTCACATTTCGATGGTTTAGCCCCAGAATCTTCACTCTTTGGTTCAGATGCAACGTTAAATTCTCAGATGAAAAGTCCACAATGTTCTTATACTCGTTTTTAGATATAAGACTGAACCCCTGTGGCGACTTTTTGCTTTTAGAAGAAATCAAAATGGATTTTTCTACGGCAGTACTGTCAGGCTTGCTCTTCTTTCTCTCTGTAATTTTGCCAGCAATAGTATGAATATGACCTTCCTGCTCAACCAATTCTTGTTCCATCAAACAAATATCAGCGCCAATAATTGTCATCTTTGCGCCGTTTATGTTGGTATCGATTACTTCCATACATCTAGCAATAATATCCATCATTGGACTGGTCAGATACTTTTCACATTCTTTCATCAATATAGGGCGATCATCATCGCAATCTTCACCCTCATCACAATCATCATCGTCATCATCGTCATCACCACCGTCTGTCACAATAGGTCTGACTCCAGGAAGATCATCAAGTCCTCTGATCTCAGGTACTTTGATGGGAAATTCTTCTGTTTTATTCAAACTCCAGTCATGGGAGATATACTCGATTTCCTCATAAATTCTTTGCCCATCAGGAAGATGCTTTTTAATGAAGCCTGAAACTCCTCCATTTGGGTCCTTAATGAAAATCTCTTGGTACCAATTAAAGAGCTGATTAATCATTGAAACATCTGAATCAACTTCAACTCTAAAATTTCTGGCCAAAAGTAGATTGGCGTTCGCCAAGCTATCTAACTGCATTTCAATTGTTTCAGGTTTAAAGGATTCAGGTGGTAAGAAAGGACATCCTTTGGCGACACAATGTAAGGCAAAAGGAATTCTTCCATCGGCATCATTCGTCAATTTTCCAATTTTATTTTTGGCAATCTCGTTGAGGCTTAGTCTCTCCCCTTCAAGGAAAAACAACTGTTCATTGAAGATATCTATACCTTCATTTTTTTTCCCTAAATCAAGAATGGAATTGATTCGTTTACCACTCCAAAGATAGTTTTTATTGATGAGCCTTACAGCAAAATAATTATAAGCATTGAGATAGAAGGCCAACTTGAAGGCAACACTTCTCTGATTTAGAATGGCCGGATCAGAAAGTTTTGTTTCAATGGCACTGACCAATTTTAAAAAATCCAAATCTCGTTGAAGTCTTAGGAGGTACATTCCATCAAAATTAATTCCTGAATCTTTAACCGTGCCATCAACATTTTGAGCACTTTCAACAAATGTTGAAAAGAAAAGGTTCATCAAAGCAAAGATATCTTTCTTAATAAGTGGGTGATTGGCCCCCAATCGAATTTCAGTAGAATTGTCGACAACTCTTTGAGGACCAGAAATACGGTCAGTCTGGGGCACGGGAGTAGCTGGAGCTTCTCCAATTTTTTCCTTCTCGTAACCACATGAAGCGGTCAAAAAAAGCATGACTATAAGTAATATGGCCTTCATCATAAATTCCCCAGAAGGCCACTTTATACCCTTCGCATCATCATTTCTCAATGTCAGAAGGCAATTGTTACAAGAATTAAACACTCTAACATACTGAATTTACGTTAGCTTTTTGAGGCTTTGCCTTTTTCTTGGATTCTTTTTGGCAAGAGCATACAGAACCGAGCTGTGATCTTTGCCGAATATACGCGCTATCTTAAGACTGCTATAGCCCCATTTGCTGTGGAGACTATTCATCACTTCATGCCTGGCCTCAACAACATTTTTATTCCTAGAACTACCGAAAACTTCCAAAGGTTCCACTCCGTAAAGTGTTGCAGACTTCTTAACCAGAAGATCTACCTTCTCATCTCTGAAAACAATTTGCCCGAGAGGTCGAAGAACTTTCAAGGCCTCTCCGAGTTCATCCTCAGGAATATT
Organism: Deltaproteobacteria bacterium; assembly: GCA_006226755.1. Lineage (GTDB taxonomy): Bacteria > Bdellovibrionota > Bacteriovoracia > Bacteriovoracales > Bacteriovoracaceae > M0603. The sequence goes on from SBGE01000245.1 coordinate 15,916, forward strand.
TCCACTCCACACATTTAACAATGTCACAACGGCACATTCCAAAGCATGTATATGATGATTAAAACTTATTGAAAGAAACTCCTTCAAGCGGTCGGAAATCATCAATCCGTATTTTGAACATAAACGATCAGTCAAAAGCAGAGCTTGCTTTTGATCCAATTTACCAAATTTCAGCACACTTCCCTTCATCAGTCTTGCCTGAGTTCGACTGGAAATGTTGGTTTGAGCGTGAACAGGTTTGTCCGCTGTTATGATGATAGCTTGATTCTTACGATAAAAATGATCGATCAAATCGGAAACAAAATGGTCCCATGAACTCCCAACTCGATCTGAATAAAAATCATCAATCAATAGAACTTCATAATTCTCACAAAGCGAAAGTTGAAATCGATCCATTTCCATTTCTCTTTCAGCTGCTTTAAACTTCAGATAAAGTTCTCTTCCCGAAATGAGGAGTGTCTTTCTAATTCCTTGCAGATCATTCGCCACAGCATGAAGAAAATGAGTCTTCCCAATTCCATGTGATCCAACAATAAAAATGAACTGTTCTTTTTTTAAAAAATTACGAGAAGCCTTGTTTAAAGTGTCGTATACGACTTGATTGGAAGAACCAGTTAGTGTGTTGTGAAAACTAATTTCAAAGTTTGGAGTATCACCAATAAGCTTCGGAGATATTGAACGAGTTCGACCGACGGACCTTCTTCTTTTCATTACTGGCTTTTTTACCGGTATTTCTTCAATTCCGCCGAGTAAATCCAGTTGGAGAGGTTTTCGAATCCCATCAGTCTTCATATTAATTTTTTCTTCCTTGGAAAAATTAGTGTTCAAGAGTGTAGAATAGTAAAAGGTGGCCGGTCAAAGAATTTTATTTTGGCCATGCAATAAACGGGGTGCTCCTATGGCCGAGTGTCAATTCAAAAACATTGTTATCTTAACTGGAGCAGGAATATCTGCAGAAAGTGGAATAGCAACATTCAGAGACAAAAACGGTCTGTGGGAAAACCACGATGTCATGGAAGTCGCTTCTCCTGATGGTTTCAGAAGAGATCCCGAACTTGTTTATCGTTTTTACAATGAAAGAAGAAAGCAACTTTTATCAAAAGAAGTCACTCCTAATCCTGCGCACGAAGCTTTGGCCCGACTCGAAAAAGAGTTTCAAGGAAAGATGACTATTATCACTCAAAATGTCGATGATTTACATGAACGTGGTGGAAGTCAAAATGTCCTTCACATGCATGGAGAACTTTTAAAAATCAGGTGTCAAAGAACCAGAAAAGTGTTTGAAGAAAAAGGTACTATCAATTCTCAAAGTATTTGTGAGTGCTGCAATCTTGAAGGTACTTTGAGACCTCATATTGTCTGGTTTGGAGAAGTACCAATGTTCATGGATAAGATTGAAAATCTTCTAAGAGAGGCCGATCTGTTTGTCAGTATAGGGACATCTGGCCAAGTCTACCCAGCTTCAATGTTTGTGCAAATGGCGAAACTTGAAAATGATTGTGTGACAATTGAAGCCAATTTGGAAAAAACTCAAATCAGCTGGAATTTTGATAAAAGTCTATTAGGTAAAGCCGGTGATATAGTCCCAGGACTGGTCGATAAGATCTTGGCGGGAGAACTTTAAAACCTGCCCCAAAAATAACCTATTCTTAAGGCAAAAGCATATTGTTCAAATTGTTCTACATAGTATCGAGGCCCCATTAATACATAAAACCTCTTACTCATAAAAGCGACCCAGGCAAAATCAATTTTTCTGATTTCTCTGGTTCGAAAAGTATCGAGCCCGTTACCATCGTCTAAGTTATAGAAAGAGCCCCCAAATCCCCCTTTAAGAACAAAGGCTCCGATAGGCGTGTGCCAGGTCGCGGCCAGGTTTCCCATTAGAGAAAGTCTTTGAAAAAGAAGATCAGGATATTGCTCCACTTGCCCATTTTCATTCACACGAGTCGCTAAGGTACCATACAAGATTTTGTCATAGTGAATAGAGGGAGTAATTCTAACGTTGAAATTCCATTTCCCATGACTTTTTGGATGCTGAACGTTTCTCACACTAAATGAGACATCTGAAAGACGTTCTTTGTTTTCATATGTCACACCTTCCAAAGTAGCAGTGGCCTTGGTGTATTTTAAATTTACTGAGCCACTGTTCAATAATGAACACCCATACCCGAGCAGTGCGATCAAGAATAGTGCAAATAGGTTCGCAACTTTCATACATGAATATTATAGTATAGAGCACTACTCTACGATATGTAGGTAATCCTCTCTTTTGGAGCATATTATGTACTCAAAACCATGTGTTATCATTTCACTTTTACTGATATTGATCACAAGTACATCCTTTAGCGCTTTTGCCAAAGATCAAAAGTCACTCGAAGAGAGAAAGATTGAAATGCTCCTTGAGATTATAGAAAAGAGTGGCGCCACCTTTATCAGAAATGGGGAAAGTCATCCTGCTGCAAAAGCTAAAAGCCATCTTGAATTTAAATACAACAAGGCCAGGAACATGTTCTGGTTTTTCGGCCCTAAATCCAAGATCAGTGCATTAGAATTCATTGAAAAGATAGCATCCAAAAGTAGTACCACTGGAGAGATTTATAAAATCAAACCAAAAGACGCTACTGAAGCTGTTCCAACTGAACAATGGATGAAAGAAAGATTGAAAGAAATTGAGGAAAAACTTAAGACTCAAAATCCTGAATCAACTTCAGAAAAGTCTGCCCATAGCGATTAAGCTTTGCCGGACCAACTCCATAGAGGTCTTCCATTTCTTCGAGAGAACTTGGTTTAGTCTCCGCCATTTCTCTAAGCGTTCTGTCGGGAAAAACTCGATAGGCCTGAATTCGCTTCTTCTTGGCAATGGCCGAACGCTCTTTTGCCAAAAATGAAAAGAGATCTGTTTCATCAGAACTTAATCGTCTGAATGTTTCCTCTTTTTTTACTTTTTTCTTTTTGGTGGCTTTTTTTCTTCTTCTAGAGGATTTCTTTTTAGTTCTTGTTGCGACAACTCCCCTTTTTAAAGGGTTTTCTGAAAGATATATCTCACTCTTTCCTTCCAACAAATCAAGTATTCCCTTTGAAGCTTCTAAAACAAGATTTCCATCTTCAAAGCCTTCAGTAAACATACCTAGTAAAACCAATTGATAAAGAACTTCTCTCCATACTGCTTCTGCTGGACGTTCAAGATTTTCCACCAGCCAGCCTAGAATTTTTGCAGGTGTTCTTGGTGTACTGACTTGTTGAAAGGCCTTAATAGTTTCTATGGCAAGATCCGTGGCCGGATAGATAGGAATATCACCAGCCTCACACATGGAACACTTTCCACAAAACAAAGATTTTACATCTTGAAAGTGATTGAGAATCAACCATCTTTTACATTGAAGACTCTTGCAAAAGGCCAGCATCTTATCCACTCGCGCGTACTCGATGGCCTTTCTCTTAAGTCCTCCGCTGCTTTTTCTGATCATGGCCTTTTGAATGGCCGCTTCCTGAGGAGAGAAAAACAACCAAGCAGAGGATTCTTCTCCATCTCTTCCAGCTCTTCCACTCTCTTGGTAATAGGCTTCCAGACTTGCTGGCATGTCTGCGTGTATCACCAAGCGAACATCGGGTTTATCTATTCCCATACCAAATGCGTTTGTGGCCACTAACAGCTGGCAAGTATCTCCAAGAAATGCTTGCTGTATTCGATTACGATCTTCACTACTCATTCCTGCATGATAAGGAAGTGCATGAAATCCTTTTTCACAAAGCCACTCTGCCATCGCCTCGACTTTCTTTCTTGAAAGGCAATAGATGATAGTACTTCCATTGGTCTGTGCTTTTACCAAAGATAGGACTTTCTCTTTCCAGTTCTTCTCTTTTCTTTCAATAAAAAAAGAGATGTTTGGTCGATCAAAACCTGAGACAAATATTTTTGCTTCAGGGATATTCAATGAGAGAAGCATTTCTCTACATGTTTGTCTCGATGCAGTTGCAGTCAGTGCCATGACTGGCAATTTAGGGAACAGTTTTTTTATGACCCCAAGTTGCAGATACTCTGGTCTAAAGTCATGTCCCCATTGAGATATACAATGGGCCTCATCAATGGCCATCAATGAGAGATTCAATGTCTGTAACCAGTCAAGAAAACCAGCCTTGAGGAGTCTTTCAGGACTAATATAGAGAATCTTTATTTTTGAACTCTCCACCGCTTGAATGACTTCTCTTTCATCAGCTCGATTGAGAGTTGAATTCAAGTAAGCCGCCCTGATTCCTTTGCGACAAAGAGCATCGACTTGATCTTTCATCAAAGAAATCAATGGAGATATAACAACACAGGTCCCTGGCATGATGACGGCCGGAAGTTGATAACACAGAGATTTCCCACCACCAGTTGGCTTTAATATCAAGGCATCGCCACCTGAAATCACATGTCTGATGATATGCTCTTGGTGACCTCTAAATGAAATATGCCCGAAGACGTTTTTCAACACACCTTTGACAGAGGGAGTTGAGAGTGGAAATGTGTGCGTCATGATGAAATTATATATTTCAAAACAGGGTGCATAAAGTTATAAATCTTAAAAACTTGTGTCTTGTTCGAGCGCTTCGCGTCAATAGTCAGGGAGAAGTATGAAAGAGCTTTCTAAAGTGGTTGAGGGTTTTAAAGAATCAATTTTTGCGACTTTAAGTAAGAAGGCGCGAAAAAATGAGGCCATTAACTTGGGTCAAGGCTTCCCTGATTTCGATGGACCTGCTTGGATTATTGATCTGGCCAAAAAAGCTCTCGATAAAGGTGAGCAACATGTCAATCAATACGCCCCATTTGAGGGTGTTATGCCGCTTCGTGAAGCTATTTCAAAAAATTATCAAAAATACTATAACCTCGACTATGACCCACAGACTGAAATTACTGTTGTAAATGGGGCGACAGAAGCTATTTTTTCCACCATTTTGGCGATTGTAAATCCTGGTGATGAAGTCATTATCTTTGAACCATTTTATGATTCCTATCTGGCAAGTATCAAATTAGCCGGAGGAATTCCAGTTCCCGTGACCTTGAAAACTAGAGAATTCAACTGGGATCTGAATGAACTGAAAGAGGCCTTCAGTTCAAAAACAAAATTGGTTATTCTCAACTCTCCCCATAATCCGACGGGAAAAATATTCAGCACTAATGAAGTTGAAGAGCTTGGGACCTTATTAAAAAAGCATGATGCCTATTTGATGTCCGACGAAGTCTATGAATTTCTTGTTTTTGGTGAAAACAAACATATTCCACCCGCAACTCACGCCGGCTTAAAAGAAAGAACAATTACCATTTCTTCAATTGGAAAAACTTTTGGTCTGACAGGTTGGAAAATTGGCTGGACATGTGCTCCTAAACATCTAACTCATGCCATTCGAATGGTTCATCAATTCAACACTTTCAGCGTCAATCAACCAATTCAGCATGCCGTTGCAGAGGCCCTAGAAAAAATGGATGATTACCTCCCCGAGTTCCGTGCCCTCTATCAAAAGAAAAGAGATTATTTTCTCGAAGGTATGAAAAAGTGTGGGTACGATCCAATTGAGCCTCAAGGAACATATTTTGTGATGGTTCCAATTGAGACTCATACTACTTTGGAAGATGTAGGCTATTGTATGGAGCTGATTGAAACAAGGAAAGTTGCTTCGATTCCGCCTTCGGCCTTTTACATAAAAGGAGATGAGGGCAAAAAGTATTTACGTTTTTGCTTTGCTAAAAAAGATGAAACTCTACAAAGTGCTCTGGAAAATTTAAGCCGCTGATTGTGAGTTCTTCTCCGCAACAGCTTTTGACAATTGTTTTCCCATTGTCGATTGCAAGCTGAAAAGCAAAGAAGGATTGCGACTCATCAGGGCCTTGAGACCTTCTTGATTCCATTGAAGATATTCTGTTGGGTAATAAGCGACAACACTGGCCGTTGCATCCCCTTCCGTCAAAAAACTCATTTCACCAATATATTGACCATCACGTAATTGCGCTACCTTTTTTCCATCTACTACGACATCAGTCGTTCCATTATAGATGAGAAATAGATCAGTCATTTTCTGACCTTGCTCAACGAGCACAGAGCCTTCTGGAACTTGCTTCCACTCAGCAATATCATTCAGCTTTTTAAATTCAAGAGGACTTAAAGACGAGAATACAGTTTGATAAAGCTCTTGCTCCTTCTCATTGAATTCAATTCCTCTATTTTCAAGAATCAACCTCGAAATATGATAAATATTCAAAGAGATGAATACACAACTCCATACAATAGGTGTCCAAAGTGGAGTATCTGATACAGTAGAGCTATAAAAAATTCCACAGCAAGAGGCCATGATCGAAAGACCTCTAAGCCAAAGAATATCGCGAACCATGAAAGAACATGCGACTAAAAGATATGATAAATTTCCAATGATGACTGTCAAACTCATAGTATCTCCAGATGGAGACTCATCGGAAAAAGAGATTCTTGAGTTTAAAGGTTTTTTAAGTGCTTAATTTATCAGAGACGGCCTTGATGATATCAACAAGGGCCACATAAGATACTGGAATTCTTTCTTCATCAACAAGAATGATATTTCGATATTTGCCTTGGTACATATTATTAATGGCATAACTCAGAACATGTTTTTCAAGCAGAGTATCAGGATTCGGTGTCATATAATTTTTAGCAAGGACGTTATTGTTGATTTCTTGCTTGCCGAAAACTTTCTTCAGAATATCTCTCTCAGTAATGATTCCTTTGAGTATCGTTTCGTGTTGAGTGAGAACCACCATTCCATTTCGAAGTTTCTGCATCTTCATAATAACTTCTGAAATTGATGATTTTATATCCATCTTTATAAGGTCACGAGTCACCACTTTTTTAAGTGGTACTAGAAACATATTCCCACTGATTTGTCCGGTTTTCTGTTGAAAAGAGAAGTTTTCATCCTGCACATGAACTTCGTTCACACTCCAATTCTTCAACGTACCCATTGATTTCACAGCAACGGGAAACTTATCAATAATAAATTTCAAAAGATCATTAACTGAGATCATTTTTGAAATTTGGCCATCAACTTCCACTGGTAAATGACGTATACGTTTCGTTCCCATCAGTATCATACATTCACGTACAGTTACTGAATCTTGAATGGAAATCAATTTGGTCGTCATAATTGTGGAGACTTCACTCTCTAAAAATTCCTGATAATGACCTGTGTATTTCATCACAAGATCTCTCTCTGTCACAATACCAACAGGCCTTCCTTGATCTTCCAGCAAAGAGGATCCAAAACCTTCTTTTTGCATAAGATGAATGACATCAGAAATTTTGGAACTGACTGGAAGCATTTTTACTGCATTAAGCGGCAAACTGCTGATAGGAACTTCAAATCTGTCTTTACCTACATCTTCCATTTCAATCCAAAAAAAAAGGGGGACCTTTTCAGGTCCCCCTTATTATATCATTAAACTGAGATGGTTTTTATGGCTTGTACCAGCAAAGAGGTCTAATACCTTCTTGATGTCCAGTTGATCTGTTACAAACACCTTTCTTGGCATCAGAGTTAGATACTTCATCAGTGTGATGTTTTTCACAAAGAGCACCTTGGAAGTAAGTATCTAGTCTACATTGACCAGCAGGGTGCTTATCATTTGTTCTTGAAACAACTGAAGTGTCTGGAGTGTCAAATTGTGGAGTCCCACTTCTAGCAAGAAGTTTGGAAAGTGACTTTCCGGCCATTGCAGCTCTTTGACAAAGAGCGATGTCTTCTTGTGATCCCCAAGCTTCAGTACATTTTTTTGTCGCAACTTCTGGAACTTCCATTTCAGAAACGATGGCTACGTTGTCATCATTTTCAAATACTTTTCTGAAACATTTTGTCGTCCCGAAATAATCTGATTGACCTTCGTTTGACGCCCAAGTGCTGAAAAAACTCTTAATCTTTGGAGCTCCACCTAAATGGTGTCCTAGCTCATGACAGATTACTAGAGCAAAACCGTCATCTGTTACGTCAGCATGTCTAGCAAGACCACCATACATGTTCACAACATATGTTGATCCTTGTCTTTGAGCTGAAGCGTTGACTGTTCCATCAGTCCACTTTCTGTTTACTTTCAAAGTTCCTTTCAAATCACTGATTATCGGAGCATATACATCAGATACTTTGTCGATAATGGCGTTGAATCTTTCTTCAGTCATGTCATTGGCATTTTTATCATTAACTCCAATGTACATATCGTTTTCTGGTAGATATCCGGATTTTCCATCGATATCACATGCCTGGGCCGTCATAGATTTTGATGCCAGGATTAAAAAGACAAAAAGTATCAACTTTTTCATGGTGTTTCCTCCTTGAAACGAAATAGCCTTAAAACATATTGATTTTGCCACAGCGAAATTAGTTTGAATCTTTCTTTCGTCTAACATCTCCTTTCACAAAGTGAGAACGGTAAAGAATTCCCGACTCGATCACTTGGGCAAAAAACGCTCAAATACGTTCCTTCACTCCCGATAAGACCCTTGAATTGTTTTGTTTTACCGGGAGTTGGTTATCAAACATTTAATTGTTTCTGGACTAATATTACTTAGTTCAACATCTGTTTTTGCTGGACCTAGAGAGCAAGCATGGACTCTCCACAATAGAATTGCGAGTGTTCCCCCAAACCCCCAAACACTTAACATGATGGAAAGTTTCATCAATGCTGGAAACGCAGAAGCCGCTGCCAGCTTGGCAATGGAAAACCCAGAGTTCTATGGGACGACATTAAAGAACTGGGTTAAGAAATGGACCAATGCAGACCAAACTCCCAGAGTCCCATTCAATGATTACGTCGCAACTGTTTTAGGAATGATTAGAGATGATGTTCCTTTCAATCAAGTTCTAAGTGCTGATGTCCTTTACATTGTAAGTGGTAATACAGGTTCAACTATCGCCCCTTGGGCCATTGACAGTAATGACCATTACGAAGATGCGGAAAACAATAACGTTAACTTCAAAGAGTTTCTTCTTCAAAGACAACAATCATCAATGAACGGAATTACAGATACTGCAGGAGTCAACACGACTCGAGCTGCGGGCGAAGCTTTCTATTCAGCTGGGACAAACAGAAGAGTGACTCGATTTACTTTTATGAATTATCTTTGTCGTGACTTCGAAGCTCTGCACGATCTCAATCTTTCTGATTATCACGTTAGAAGAGATGTCGATCGAGCTCCAGGTGGAGACTCGAGAACTTTTAGAAATAAATGTGTTGGCTGTCACTCAGGTCAGGATGCTTTAGGTGGAGCTTTTGCTTACTTTGATTTTGTCGATGGGAAACTTGAACACACTCCAGGACAAGTCGTTCCGAAAATCAACGCCAATAATCTATTTTCAGAGGGATGGATTCAACAGGATGACTCCTGGACGAATCTTTGGAAAGACGGTCAAAACTCAGTACTTGGTTGGAGAGGATTACAACAAGGGAACGGTGCTAGAAGTCTAGGGGCCATGCTAACGAGAAGTAGAGCTTTTTCTGAATGTATGTCGACAAAAGTATACGAACTTGTCTGTATGAAAGATCCAATGTCAGAAGAAGAAAAAGGACTCGTGATGAGCCTTGCCACAGATTTTGAAACAACTGGTAATTACTCAATGAAAAGGCTGATCGCTAAGACAAGTGTTCAGTGCATGGGAGAATAGTCATGACCAGAGTACATAGAATCACTGTTACTTTCATGATGCTCCTGACAGTCCTGTTCACATACAACAACTGCGTACTTGAGCAAAAAACGAACAAAAAGATCAAGCGTTCTGATGATGTCAATCTCAACATTAACTCTACAAATGGTGATGATGGTACAAATGGAACAAATACTTCAACTGATGGTACGAATACATCGACAGATGGCACCAACGGTACTAGTGGGACAACTACCGCAACAGATGGTACCAATGGTACTAACGGAACAACGACTGCAACAGATGGTACCAATGGTACGAATGGTACTACAGGAGAGCCGGTTGATGTGAAGGCCTTGAGTGTTCAAGCATTTTCTCAAACAACTCACCTCTTGACCAAAGCTCATTGTGTAAATTGTCATGGTAATTTCCAGCAACCACTGCACGCTGTAGCTGATCCGACACAAGCACACGATGCATTGATCGATACAAATAAAATCAACTTCAACGACATTCCAAATTCCAGAATCGTTCAAAAGCTGAGAGTGAATATGCATCAGTGCTGGTCCAACTGCGCTTCGAATGCAACAGAGATGGAACAAAGTATCTCCAATTGGAAAACAATTCGCGATCAGTTGATTGCAGGTGCCACGACTGGTTCAAATGGAGGGAATGGAACTCCTGGACCAAATGGAGCTCAAGCTGAATATGGGATCAAAAGTTATGAGCAGATCAATAAAACAATGTCTGCTTTGACTGGAGTTCGAATTGATAGAAGTAATATCAAGAATGTCTATGAAGACGTCATTACTCAACTTCCTACAGAGAATACAATTGACAGCTTTTTAGCTGCTCATCAAGTAGGAGTAACAAAACTAGCCGCAGAGTATTGTGACACTCTGGTCAACGATACGACCTTAAGAGCAAACGTATGGCCGGGCTTCAACTTTGGAGCGACAGCAACAAATGCATTCAACACCACTGGCACTCAAAACTTTATTGTGCAAACTCTAAATGCCTTTTGGGGACAAGGAGTTGATATGGCGGGAAGAACGCCGGCGAGTCTTGAACTTCAAAACCTAATTAACGAACTTAAAGTTGGTGAAAACCTGGGTGCATCTTCCACAACAAGAAAAATTGCCAAAGGCGTATGTATAGCATCGCTGGCTTCACTGAATGTGACACTGCTGTAAGCAGGAGAATAAAATGAGTAAGAAAAACAAAAAAGATCATCAAACTCCGCAACCGCTTGAAGGACATAGGCTCAAGACACGACGAGATTTTCTCGGACAAGGTCTGATCGCCGGCCTCAGTTATGCGATTGCTCCAAATATCTTCTCTTTGTTCTCAAAAGGAAATATGGCCCATGCCATAGAATGTGGAGCAGTTGATACAAGTGTTATGGGACAAAAGACTCCGATTATTGTCTTTGACCTTTCTGGTGGAGCCAACTTCGCTGGATCAAATGTCATGGTTGGTGGAGTTGGTGGCCAAACGGACTTCCTTCAAGACTATACAACTTTGGGACTTCCTCCTGATTTTCACCCTTCCCTCTCCGGAATGGTGAACTCTGAACTTGGTCTCAAATTTCATTCAGACTCGGGATTCCTTCGCGGAATAAACAACATCATTCCAACTGCAGTTAGGCAAAAAGTAGATGGTGGTGTTTTCTGTACATCTTCTTCAGACGATACAGGAAATAATCCACACAATCCGATGTACTGGCTATCAAAGGCCGGTGCAGCAGGAGAATTAACTCAACTTGCAGGCTCAAGAAATACTGAAACAGGTGGACGCTCGACAGCTCCACCTCAGTCTATTGATCCCGCTCTTCAACCAGTGATCATTACCAGACCAGAAGATGCTTTGAGTCTTGTTTCTGTAGGAAAACTGCATGAAATCTTCAATCAAAATCAAGCTCAGAAGATCATGAAGTCTATCGAAAGGTTGAGTGAAAGCAAACTACAAAGACTTTCAAACATGTCTCTTCCTTCACAAATCAAAACATTGGTTCAATGTGGATATATCCAAAGTAATGACCTCATCAACAAATATAATGCTGATGTTCTTGATCCAAGAAATGATGCTCTCGTAGGTATGGCATTCAACAATCTTGGCAACGGTGACCAGAGAAAAACTGCTACTATTGCGAAACTTGTCCTCGACGGATACATCGGAGCTGGAACCATTGAAAAAGGTGGCTACGACTATCACGATAAAACTCGCGCGACAGGCGAAAACAGAGACTTTCAAGCTGGAGAATTGATCGGTAGAGTGATTCAACTTGCCAGCTTGAAAGGCAAAGATGTCATGATTTATGTCATCACAGACGGTGGTGTTGCCGCGAAAGCTGAAGTAGATAACAGCACAGATGGTCGTGGAAAGTATGTATGGACCGGAGACTCTAGTCAGAGATCTTCTGCCTGGATGCTTGTTTACAGACATGCCGGAAGAGCAACACTTAGAAATGCAAACCAAAGACAAATTGGTTACTTTAAGACAAATGGCGCTGTTGAAAATGGTGCGACTGTCACTTCCAACTCCGTAACAAACTTAGCGAAAGCTGTTGTCGCCAACTATATGGCCTTACACGGAGAAGAAGGAAACTTGGCAAACGTTGTTGGAGACAACCCGTTTGGAACTGATCTTAATAATTATCTCTTTTTCAATAAAATTACATAAAAGGTAGTCTTGTGAAATCCAGACAACAAAAAAAGTATTTTTTCATTGTTCTCCTCTTCAGTTTACTGGGGCTTTACAATCAATGTGTTCCGCAAGCGACGAACAAATCCAAGGTAAAGACCAATATTGAAGAACCTCTTAATACTAATACCACTGGTTCAACTGGTGATAATGGTGGAAACGGAGGTAATGGGAATATTGACGTCAAGGCCTTAAGTGTTCAGGCCTTTTCAACAACAACTCATAACATCACCAAACTGAGATGTGCGACTTGCCATGGAAGCTTTCAGCAACCACTTCATGCAGTCCCTGATGCAACTCAAGCACACGATGCAATTGTTGATCAAAACAAAGTTGATTTCAACAATATCGCACAATCTCGAATGGTTCAAAAAGTCAGGAACGACAACCACAACTGCTGGTCCAACTGTCAAGCTGACTCTATAGTCATTGAAGATAGTATTCAAGACTGGAAAGCAGAGAGGGACAGACTTATTGCAGAAGCTGGTGGAACTGTTACAGGTGACGATGGTGGAAATGGTGGTAACCCTAGCTACCCTAATCAAACTTCGGAGTCACAAGTTTTAGGAGTGGAAATCGCAAACAACAACTCTGATGATGGTAATATCGTCATGAAAGCAGAAACGGCAATGCTCGGAACTCCAATGGTTTCTGGAAATGAAAGCGGAATCAATTTCTTCTGGACCCCAGATCAAAACGGCAGCTTGTATCAAAACAATGATAGAGCAGCCGGTACGGCTTATTTGAATTTTGCTGTATCACAAAGTAATCAATATAAAGTATATGCGAAAGTGAATGCGCCAAATGGCTCAGATAATTCTTTTCATGTCAGAGTGACTCAGAACAACTTTCCAGTCACAAACTTTTTTGAATGGCATATCGATGTCACTAACGGGTTTGAATGGAGAGAGTTGACTCACACATCGAATACAGCTGAAGTGGCCTTCTTTCTTGCTGGTAACAACACCTATACACTAGAGGTCAAAACGAGAGAAGATGGAACCAAGATGTCAGACATCGTCATGACTGGAGACCCAAATTTTGATCCAAGTACGTATAGCACTGCTGTCAAAACAACACTTACCTACGACATCAGTCAAATTGTAGGAGTTCAAGGTGTAAAATTCAAAATTGATTTTGAAGAGTATGATATGTATAGCTACAAATTCAGTAATCCAAGAATCGAAACCACAACTGTCAATGTTTATGTAAAGAACATCAAGTTGATTATGAATGGAAACTACAATCCTCAAAATGCCACTTACACTTTGGTGGATACTGTAGCGACGCCATTGAATGGGGTTCTTTCTTCATCTGCTTTGATTGCTTTAAAAGATCAAGGTCTGGATTATGACAAGGTGTCTTTCTCATTTGAAATACTCCAGGTCCAATAATCGTGATAAGATGTCTCTATCATGAAAAAGGACTTTTGGATTTCCATCTTATGCTTTGTTTTGGTCATTATTATTGACCAACTTTCAAAACAGTGGGGACTTGGAACAGAAAGTCTCCACTTCAATGAAGGAATCGCCTTCGGACTATACAAAGATTCCCCTCTCCTTTTGAGAGTCATTACTCTGTGTAGTATGTTCGGTTTTCTTTTTTTCATCTATATCGTTTTAAACTATCTACTCTCTTCCAAGCTCATCTTACTGAAATTGGGGATGGGACTGATGATGGGAGGAATCGCGGGGAACGTCATTGACAAGATGGTTAGAGGAAAAACCATAGATTTCATCCCACTTCCTCTTCCTATCGAGCGAACTATTATCTTTAATGTCGCTGATGTGTTTCAATGGATTGGAGTGGCCTTTATTGCATGGAAAATTGTTACGGCCGACAGAGATATCTGGTTTCCAGATAATCAACGAGGAAAGTATCTGGTTCACCCAAAGGAACAAATTATGTTCAGCATCAAGTTTGGGGCCATCGCACTATGTGTCTCACTGCTCTTGGGCATCTTTTGTTATACTTTCCTGAGAACCACCCTGGTAACATCCGGGAGTAAATCTGTTGATGAAATGATGGGTATGTTTTCCTTAGCCTATGTCTGCCTATCTCTGACTTTCTCTTTGATTGTTTTTCTAGTAGGATTAGTCATATCGCATAAAACTGCAGGTCCTCTTTATGCTTTCGAGCTCTATGTGGAGGATCTTCTAAAAGGAAACATGCGAAAGTTGTCTCTTAGAGAAGGAGACAATTATAAACACCTTGAGAAGGTAGCAGATGATCTCAAGAAACATTTTGAAAAGTAGGTAGTCATGTTTGGTTTGGGAATGGGTGAACTTTTAATTATTCTGGCCGTTGTCATACTCATGTTCGGGGCCAAGAAAATTCCTCAATTGGGTGAAGGTATGGGTAAGGCCATCAAAAGTTTCAAAAAAGGTCTTAATGAAGAAGAGGACAAAGACGACAAAAACAAAAACTCTTAAGGGAGAGAATACGTCCCACTCACTAAAGCTACATTTTCCCCTTCACCATCAACTATCTTGACATCCATAACGGCCAGTCGCTTCCCGAGCTTGATCACTTCGCATAACCCTTTGAACGTTTTTGAATTCGACCTTCTTAAAAAATGAATGTTGAGATTTGAAGTAAAACTCATTTTATAGTTTTCACCGTGGGCCAAAAGCGCAGCATACATTGAAGCATCGGCCAACGTCATGAGAAAAGGGCCTGAAATACTTCCACCGGCCCTACTCCAAGTGTCATTCGCATGAAAAGTAAGCTCAGCAAAATGCTCTCCCACTCGATCAACTGTGAATCTCATTTCCGAGGAAAATGGTATTGTATCTTTAATAAGTTGTTGGATTTCTGCTTCTTGCATCATCTGTCCTTACAAAAAAATGACATTAATCATTCATGCCACTGACGGCCACACACGCCTGCATGATAAGATTTTGATCTAATTATCCCTGACAGGAGGAAAAATGAAAACAAATATAACTTTCAGAAACCTAGAACACACCCCTTCTCTAGATGAAAAAATCAAAGAGAAATCCCAAAAATTACAAAAATTCCTCAAAGAAGATTGTGAAGTGTCATGGACTTGTTGGACAGAAAAAGACAATCAATTTGCTGAAGTAAAAGTGAAATCAGGCAAAGACAATTTCATCGCCAAAGCCGATAGCGATAATCTGTACAAAACAATGGATATTGTCATCTCTAAACTGGAAAACCAGATCTCCCATAAACACTGAAATTTGATTT
>SBGE01000288.1 GCA_006226755.1 Deltaproteobacteria bacterium
TCCCTGAGCAATATTGGCCAGGTACTCTCCCTTTGGAGGTGTTTTGAGAATCGTTCCAAGTTCTTGACCTTTGAAATAAATAGTTCTGATCTCGCCATCATAAACTTCAGGACAAAAAGGTTGTGCAACAACAGCACCTTTAAATTCTTCAATATAATTTTTAAAGACTTCTTCGAGATCATTTGAAAGATCAAGCTTCTTGACTCCAATACCTTGATAAAGATCGAGCGGTTTAAGAATTAGTTCTTTATGCCCATCACTTTTCAACTCTTGGCAAAATTGAAGAAAGGCTTCAAGAGATGCTCCAACATAACTTTTAAGACTGCTTGGATGTTGGTAGGCCACTAGTTTTTCATTATTCAAAAGAATACCTTGGGGTTTATTTACAACTTCAACCCCTCTTCTTTCAAGAAAGCTAAGCATCCAAAGAATGCGAAGATATCTGGTATCAAATGGAGGATCTAGTCGCATATGAAAGACATCGCCTTGACCTAATTCCATCATTTCACTCTCTTCAAGTGTGAAGTTTTCAAGATAGAAGCTTCCCTCTTTGAAACTGCCACTAAATTTTGTCAGTTTCATGGAAAGCTTTTCAGAATTAGAGACAAAAAAGTCTTTTTCGAAGACAACATAAGTTTCAAAACCTTGTTTTTGAAACTCCAAAGCCAACATCAAACTAGAATCTTTCTTGATAACCAGTTTTTCCAAAGGATCGATAAGTAAAATATGACGGTTCTTGCTTTTCATTTTGTAATGTCCAATTCAGAGAACAGGAAAGAGCTAAAATCTTCCTTCTGAGACGATTTTTCATATTCTTCGTATTTCGACTGAATATAATTGAAAAAGGCCCTTAAATCCAAATTTTTGCGCTCTCGTAACGTTTCTATCTTTTCCAGTTTATTTTCATAAGTTAAATACGCTGCAAATGAGGCATTATTCCATTCTCTTTTAAGCGGATAGCAGAATTTTTCCTCAATTTTCAGTTTTTCACAGCTCTTTTTGACTTCTGGCCGGAATTTCTTCTCCAAAAAGTTACTTAATTCCTCATCGGCCTGGTTTTTTGAAGTGATTTGACTGGTTTTAAGGTGTTCATTGTAGCTTTTCACTAAATCAGCCACTCTTTTATTGAGTTCAACCTGTGTATTGAGCTTTTTATGATATTTATCCACTTCAAGTTTGTTTAATTTGAAGTACTCCAAAGCCAATTCCTTTCCAAAGTAGTTGGCCAGGTTTTCATTCAGTTCGACTTCATCCTCCACAAAAAAGATCGTATGGAAAAGTTCATGAAAGATCAGTTCGGAGAGATCAAAATCCTCATAATAAAAGAATGACGAAAGAATCGTGTCAGTAAAATAGCCCAAAGTCGAATATGCATAGACTGGCCTCATGTAAACATAATTGGATTTCTTCTTGTGTTCTTCAATATATTCAAGCGCGGATTCCTTTTTGAAGAATCCAAGGTAAGGAAAACATCCCATAATAGGAAAACATTCCTTGAGGGCCTTGACCTCATTAAATGGAGAAGCGATAACCAGCCAAGTAACGGCCTCTCCTTCTAAAAATGTTGTTTTAGAATAGATACGAGTTTCATCTCGTTCCCAGAATTTATAAAACCAGGTTTTATAAAGCTGTATTTTTCGGATTTTTTCTTTATCAGACTCTTTGATCTTCTCATCTGCCAAAACTTTATCGTTCCACTTGGCCTTGGAAAGCAATGACATTTGTCCAAACCCTTGTTCAATCAAATAGGATGTCTTGGCACAAGAACTAAGAAAGAAAAGAAGAATAATGAGCTTTAGAGAATCCATGAAAACCCGACGCGATATTTCAAATTGTCTCTGGCCTTCTCGGTTTCAAAAGCCTTGAAAAGCGTATTGACCGATCCGGTGACAGACAATCTTTGTGTCAGGTTCAATTTTATCGTGAAAGTTCCAAATACTGAATCAATTCTGGACTTGGTAGGATCTGAAGTTGTCGTTATTTGGGCAAGTGTAGAATCATCCCGATATGTCGCATCAGAATAAGAAGTAATAAACTGCTTGGCGTACCCTAGAGAAATACTTGGAACAATTCTAGCCTTGCGATGTCCAAGAACCTGTCTGAAACCAACTCCAAAAACTTCGTTATCAATAGTCGACTGGGTTCCAATCACAGAAACATTATAGCCTGTTAATGGGATTACTTCGTTTTCAATGGTTTCTTCTTGAGATGTACTATAGTTAAGTTCTAGTGCAGTTGACTCAAAAAGAAAGATAGCCAAGCCCCCGGCCCATGTACGGTTAGTGATTTTGTTTTGCCTTTCACTTCCGTAGACTGTTTTATCGTAGGAAAAACTACCTGAAAGCTCCATCAATGCGTGAGCATTTCCAGTCATGAAAAGAACAAAAAGAAAGAATGATATCCGGGCCATTTTCATACAATCTCCAATCTTTATTATAAAAAAGCTGCCCCCTGACTAACAGGGGGCAAAAACAATCGGAAATTATTGAAAATTGAATTGAAATTATTGAATTTTGACTGAAATTGCAGCACTTGGCCGACGACCATAGTCGGTCAAAAGTTCACCTTGGCATGAAAGAGCAGTGGCCTCAGTTACTTTTACATCCACCCAATTCCATTTATAGTCCATATCTTCTTTGCCAACAAAGTGGATGATTCTGTTACAGGATGTTCTTCCCTGCCACTTCTTCTCACCTTTAAAGACTTTTGATCCTTCAACTAACATTCTGAAGGTTTTTCCTTCCATCTCTTTTCTAATCTCAGCTTGAATTTCAAGTTGATGCTTTTGAAGTTTCCTAAGTCTCTCGCCTCTGATGTCATCAGTGAGGAAGTCTTCCATTTTTGCAGCTCGAGTGCCTTTTCTTTCTGAGTAGGCATAAGAATAAATAAAATCAAATCTGGCCTTGGTCAATAAATCCAAAGTCATTTGATACTCTTCTTCTGTTTCATTCACAAATCCAGTAATGATATCCGTAGAAATCACCATTTCTGGATTTGCCTTTCTGAATTTCTCAACAAGTGAAAGGAAATGTTCTGGAGTGTACTCTCTGTTCATTCTTTTAAGAACTGATGCACTACCTGATTGAACAGGAAGATGGAGATGTTTGGCCAATTTCTTGAGCTCACCATGTGCCTGGACCAAATCATCAGTCACATCATATGGATGAGAAGTAGTGTATCTGATCAACTCAAGACCATCGATTTTTTCTAGTTCGTAAAGAAGTTGTGCCAGAGACTCTCCGTTTTCTTTTCCGTAAGAGTTCACATTCTGTCCAAGAAGAGTGACTTCTTGAATACCTTGGTACTGAACCAATTTTTTGACATCATTAACAACTTCTTCAAGCTTTCGTGATCTTTCCCTTCCTCGAGTATATGGAACCACACAGTATGTACAATATTTGTTACATCCTTTGATAATATTCACAAAGGCCTGTGGTGAATCATGTGAGACCTTGGTTTCAATTGAAAAGTCTGAACTTCTATCCCAAGTATTGACGGCAAATTTGTCATCTCCAGAATAAGTTCTAAAAACCATATCGTTAATCTGATCAATCACATCCGTTCCAAATGCAAAGTCGAGATGCTTGTACTTCTTAACCAGGTCTTTGCCTTCTGTCTGAGCAATACATCCACCGGCACCAATTACGAGTTCCTCACCTTTCTTTTTCTTCAAATGCTTCATTTCTCCTAAATGAGAATAAAACTTTTGATTAGCGAGATCTCTAATCGCACAGGTATTGAACAGAACCATGTCTGCTTCTTCTAAATTTTCTGTATGTGAAAAGTTGAGATTCTTCAAATGAGAGATAAGTCTCTCTGAATCATGATAATTCATCTGGCAACCATAGGTCTTCATCCACACTTTTCGTGGTGGAAAAACCAAATCACCCATTTGAACCATTTTTTTCCCCGATTCGGGATCAGTAAACCATTGTTCACGAGGACCTTCGCCTCGGATACCTAAACCTGTTTCCATTTTTGACTCCATCGTTTCTGCTATTTAATCAGTCGATCGAAATTGAATGGCGCAAGTTATCAATTTCACTAAGAAATGTCCAATTTTCAAGATGCCCTGTACTCAGTACAGGGGTTTAAAACAAAAAAAGCGTCCATTTTGAAGTGAATCTGCAAAGTTTGGAGGTCCAATCCTTTGAAATTGGATTCAAGTCTAAACAAGATCTGACGAATTTAGGGTGATTCAAATGAAGAGAAAAGTGGAGTTATGAATGAAATCCGGGAAAATTTGTAGATAAGGCAAAAAAAAAGGCCCCAAAAAGGGGCCTTTCGAATCAAAAATCCTTAAAAAAGGGATTATTTCTTCTTTCTAGCTACTTTTTTAGCAGTTGGCTTCTTAGCAGCTGCTTTTTTCTTTGTAGCTTTTTTCTTTGTAGCTTTTTTAGCTACTTTCTTAGCTGCTTTTTTCTTTGTAGCTTTTTTAGCTACTTTTTTCTTAGCAACTTTCTTCTTTGTAGCTTTCTTAGCTACTTTTTTCTTTGCAACTTTCTTCTTTGCTGCTTTTTTAGCAACTTTCTTCTTTGTAGCCTTCTTAGCGGCTTTCTTCTTTACTGCCATTGACTTCCTCCTGGTTTTCATAGCTTATGATTTTAGAATAAACACAATTTTATTTTAACGCAAACAAAAAAGTGCCTTTTACTTTGAGTGCAAGACCTTTTTTCATTACGCGTGTTCATTCAAAAATTTATCGGACAGTCACAAATATTACTTAAGTTTTGTAACAAGCTTCCGAACGCCCCTCCTATAAAGGCGTTCGTTTTTTTTATAACCTTTCTCATGAAAAAAATTTCTATGGATTGACCTTAAAAACATCAAAAATAGGCCAAAAAAAAAGTGATTTTTTTTAAATTTTTTTATGTTTTAAAGGTGATTTCAAACGCAAAAATTGCCTTTTTTCTTAAAAAAAAGGCAATTTTTTTTGGCATTAGTGCTTTTGATTGGATTTTTTATGCAGGAACTTTAGCTGGAAATCTGAATTTAAGACCGGATTTTTCACCATTCAACTCAATTTCAACCTTTCCACCCTTCTCTAATTCACCAAAGAGAACTTCATTTGAAAGTGGTTTTTTAATTTCAAGATCAATTAATCTCGCTAAAGGACGTGCTCCCATCAATGGATCATATCCTTTATCTGCCAACCATTGTTTAGCTTCTTCATTCACAATCATCTCAACATTCTTAGCAGCAAGCTTGGTTTCAAGTTCAATAAGAAACTTTTCCACAATCTTGATGATGTATTCATTGCCTAGTTTGTTGAAGTTAATGATGGCATCGAGTCTATTTCTAAACTCAGGTGAAAAGTAATTCTTTATGGCCTTATCCCTTTTAGACTCATTCTGTGTCACAGTTGCACCCAGTCCAATTGAACCACCATCCATTTCTTTAGCACCCGCATTGGTTGTCATAATTATGAC
>SBGE01000100.1 GCA_006226755.1 Deltaproteobacteria bacterium
AACTCAGTTTTGGTGATTCGACCCAGGAAATCTTTATGGAGGTCCATGGCCAGCTCTGCAGAGATTCCTGTTGTTGTCGAAGAAGTCACAAAACTGTTGGTGGTTTGTTGTGCGAAGACTTTCGCTCCAAGCTTCATCCCAATCGAGGTTGGTTTCTCAACTCCAACACTGAAATCTTTTATTGGAGAGGTTATCGGTGCAAAGCGGTTAAGCTGCTTTTCTTTGTTTTCGGAATAATAAGCACTCGCTGTAAGTGAAGGGGTAAAGGCATCGTTCATGCCGAGGTAACCTAATTTGGCCGAATCAGAGAGGAGCTCAATTTGTTGCATAGTGGGCACATCATCAGAAAGCTTAGATAGAGAGCTTTCAGAGAGGACGAAATTTTCGGCGATGGCCGTTTGAGAGATAAAGAGGAGGAGAATGATCTTTTTCATAAATTAACCCTATTTAGTCAAACGTTCGTTTGAATTCAAACGTGTGTTTGAATATAAATCAAACGTCCGTTTAATTCAACTTAAGTTTGATAAAAAGAGGCCTTTGGCCCCAAATTACGAACATTTGACTAAGAAATTTGGGAAAACACTTTTCAATTTAGACGCAAATTGTTAAGAATCAAGGCAAATAATTTAGGGGAGGAGACATGAAAACACTTATCGTGATCGCGATGACGTTGATGGCCTGGGCAGCCAATGCAGCCGATTACAAATGTACTGAATGGGCCAAAAAATCAGGCGTCACTTGTATCTTCGCAGGAAGTTCTGCTGATGTTTGGGAAAGACAATGTGAAAACAACTGTTGGAGAGGACCTTACGGTCGCGGAAACTGGGGGCCTGACTGTGACATGGAACGTGTTTGTTCTCCTGAAAGTCCTAAAACTTTTCAATCAGTATGTTCTGAATGGGTAGAGCATAGCTCTGTGACCTGTCGAAATCCTTCTACAGGGGATTGGGAACAAAAATGGGTAAGAGTTTGTACTGTAGGTTTGAAAGAAACTTGGTGTAGCGACGAAGATCCAAATAGACTTTAAAAAATCGAAGGCCTCTTAAAGAGGCCTTTTTTATCTGATGATATCTTCGAAAAAAGCGCCAACTTCTTTTTCAGGATGGCGAATCAAGATTTCCAATACCCACAAATTTTCAATAGGCACCTCTTCAATATCGGCCAGTGATCCTTTAAAAAACAAACCATGCGGAAAGTCTCCAAGTCTATGTCCATCCATTTTTAGATTAAGTTCATATCCATGATTTTTGGCTATTTGCTGTGCTTGAAGATAAAGTTCTTTGCCATTAATGCCTTCTTCTCTCCAACATGACTGGGTTTGCCAGAAAACTTCCCTAGCCGCATTCTTAGCATCTTCAAGGAGAGCATCATTGCCTGTCGTAAAAGTTTCTCCATAATCACCTTCATGACCGAAGAAGACAGGTCCAATATCCATGAAGAAAATATCATTTTCCCCCAAACGGACATTCTCATCAGATTTTTCAGAAAAGCTTTTTAAAGTATTTTTTCCAATTCTGAATTTTGTCGGATGCCATGTTCTTTCCATGCCTTTTTCTTTAAGGATGGATTCAACCAGTTCAATTCCTTCTGCTTCAGACATTCCAACTTGCATTCTTTTTGCACATTCTCTCACGGCTTCTTTGCTGAGAGTTCTGGCTTTTAGAAAAGCATCTAAGTTAAAAGACTCACCGGTGCCTTGGATGTTTTCAGACATGATACCTTCTTAACTGTTTTGTTCGAGATATTTGTTAAGTCCATCGCCTAGACTGGAAAGATTTGGAGCCAATAGCTTTTCAATCAAGCCTTCAACAGCAGGAGAAACTTTTCTTGCCAATAGCTTTGGAACGCCAGGAAGTTTTTCAGGATAAATTTTTACCTGACAGGTAACAATCAATTGAGTTTCATTTTCGCTAATAGCGATGAAACTATTTTTTCCATTGGCATCGAATAGATCGTTGGCAAGATAACTTTCCAATGAATAATTCACACTATGAGAACTGTCGTCCCAATTGGCCACATCTTTCCAGCAGAAGAGCTCCGGTTTGATAAAACTTTTAACCACACCTGGAACTTCCGCTTTGGCGTACCACTTGTTTACCAAGTGAGTTTTGGTTCCATCTTCGTTCTTTTCGATGACTTCGATTTTATCGACATTAGGTAGATAAGGAACAATCTCAGGAAGTCTGTTCTTGACCAGATCATAAACTTTTTCAAGAGGGGCCTTAACGACTGTTTTGGATTCCAATTCCATAGTAATTTCTCCTTAATGTGATTAAGGGGATATCATAAAATCAATTGATGAGGGCATCAAGGAATCAAGTTTGAAATAAACGGATGAACAATGTCTCTGTTGAGAAAATAGAAAAAAAGAAACATCGCAAAAACGATGACTGGGTAGCTTTCAAGAATGTTTTCCCCAGTTTCGGCCTCGGCCGTGACTTCTGCGCTAAAGGGAGATTTATTTAGTTTTTCGTCTCTCATAAGCTTTATTGTACACGAAATTTAGCAAAAGATGACACAAGTCAGTTTTTTTGAGCTGACCCAAGTCATTGATATTATGGAAAACAAAATAAATTTATCTTTTAAAACCGACTCAATTCCACGGCCAATAAGCCCGATAAGTCCCTAAAGGGATTCCCATGAAAAAATTGATTTCCATCATTTGCTCACTGTTCATGCTGAGTGTTCACGCTACAAACCTCGATCAGTTGGTTCAACATCAGCGTAAGTCCCACCAAAAGAATCTTCTGGCGATCAAAATGGGTCTTGTGAAGAAGTGGAATAAAATGGGGACCTTTCAGAAGCTGACGGAAGAACTTGAGCAAGAGGTTCCTCTAGAGCGGGCCAAAAAATACAAAGAAATCTTTTTTCCCATCAGGCAGGATAACCTTCCAAGCTTGAAGCTTAGAGGTGATGTTTTTACTTTGACCAGCAATGGAAAAAATGTCGTATCGGTTTGGATTGACCCTACATCAAACTCATTCAAGATCAACGATCAATCTATCGAGTTCAAGGAAGGGGCGAGCTTCGAAGATGTCCTTAAGCAAATAGAAATGATGAACCTGGTTGTTTATCAAAATTCATTTCTTATTGATGAGGCTCACGCAGCAATTTTGACGGCACTGATTGTCGGGGGAATTCTTTTAGCACTTGGAGATCTGATCGCCTCTGCTGTCAGTAAGAGTAATTGCAAGGCCAATTTCATGAAGTTTAAACAGGACAATGTCACCAATCTTACCTCCTGTCAGATGGAAATGGGTTTGATTAAGAGTGGGCAAATGTCCAAAGCCGAAAGTGATACCTATCGATTGCTTTTAAGAGTACAAGAAAATAATGATGACCCAGTTTCGTGTCTTGAAACTGTACAATCTTCATTCAAATCTTTTAGTTGGTTTCGTTATAAGTCATGTGTGGAAACTGAAAAGGCCACTGTTGCTTGTAATGGATTGGAAGATCTCACTGAATGTCTTAAAGAATTTGAAAATTATGAACCTCAAGTTGCTTCAGAAACACTTTTCTCAATGGAACATCAAGATGCTCCTTATGTTTCAAATGATCCGAGGTTGAAGGATGTTTTTACTGCCTATGGTGCTTGTTATGGACTGGACTGGAGAGTATTGAAAGGAATTGCCAAAGCAGAAAGTAGTCTCAATCCAAATGTCGGTTGTGATGGTAAGTACGCAGGACTTTTTCAGATCAGTAAGAAGTTCTGTCGAAGTGGAAGGCAAAAGTATTCGGCCTTTATAAGTGAAGAAGACTGTGAAACAAAACGTTGTGATGTTGAAGTCAACACAGCTGTCTCCTCATATCACCTGGATCAAAATTTCAAACGCATTCAAAGAGTTTGCCCTGAATCGACATTGGAAGAAGTTATTCTTTTGAGTTATGTCGGTCATAATAATGGACCAGCTGTTCTCTCCCATGTCCTTACGAAGAAGGCCTGCAAAAAAGACGAGCAAGCTGCAGCAGTTCGCTCCTTCTATGATGAAAGAGGAGGATCGTTTAGAGGTGTTGATGCTGACTGGGGTGAGAGAAAGTGGAAGTATGGTCAAAAAATTGCTGATTCAGTCAAAAATTTAGGAGCTACTCGGCTCCGAGTCCCAATTAATAACGAGCTCTGTCCGATCACTTACGGGGGGATGGAGAATGTTCCAGACTCTCATTTTCTTGAGGGGCGTCGCCATGCTGCGCCAAGCTTAGACCTCGTGCCAGTCACATCTGGGGAAAGCTCTGGAAATAGTGGCACTCAGCAATAAGAAATTTTGCCAGACCAAGTCGTTGAGGATAAATTTATCCATACTGCGAGGAATGGATGGTTACTGATTCACAATATCAAAATATCAAGTATGAATTTTCAGGTGTTGAGCATCTTTATGGAGAGAACGTTCATATTTTCTCCAATCCATATACGCAAAGTTTACTCGCTAAACTTTGTCGACCAGAGACGGTTCAACCAGAGTTGAATCAACTGGTGGCAAAACTCTATCATGAACTTCTGATAGAAACCGTGAATCTTTTCTTTCCTAGAAAAATTGAAAAGGTGACAACTCGTATGAAGGAGTTTGTCCCACAAGGGGAATTGGAGGTTGAGATTGTCGACCGCAATGTCCGTGCTGTAACTGTTAATCTCGCTAGGGCCGGAACCTGGCCAAGCCATATGTGTTTTGATGAACTCTCTGCTCTTTTGACTCCTGCAAACGTAAGACAAGACCATTTTTTCATGAATCGTAAAACGAATGAAGCTGGTGAAGTTATTGGTGTTGATGTTAGTGGATCAAAAATAGGTGGAGATATTGATAAGGCAATCGTTTTGTTCCCTGATCCAATGGGGGCAACAGGTGGAAGTCTTTCTCATGCCATTGATCATTATAAGAAAAATGTGGAAGGGAAAGAGTTGGTGTTTGTTGGAATGCATCTGATCATCACTCCAGAATTTATTGAAACTCTTACCAGGGAACATCCTGAAGTTAAGATCATGGCGTTACGTTTGGATCGTGGTATGAGTGATTCTGATGTACTTGCCTCAATTCCTGGAACACATAAAGAACGAGAAAGTGGATTGACTGAGATTCAGTACATCGTTCCAGGTGCCGGTGGTGTTGGAGAAATTTTGAACAATTCATTTGTTTAAGTGGAGTAAGATTTGAACGTAGGTGATTTTTTAAGACCAAGTTTTGCATTAGATTCAGCTGGAATCGAAAAAATGAAAAGATATCCAATTGAGGAAATCTCTGAGAGCTATATTTATGTTCGCACAGGATTCTCTCTACTCTTTCCCATCGCCAAAACCAAAATCGTAGAAGAAGAGCGATTTATGGAAGATGTGGAAGAGAATTATCGCTCAAGAACCTGGCTACATACTCAAGCGGTCTAAAACACGAAATTGAGGCATCAAGTGGGATAAAC
>SBGE01000040.1 GCA_006226755.1 Deltaproteobacteria bacterium
TTTTTATAATCATATCCATACTTGATTGAGAATCTCAATGTCCTAAGCAATCTTACTGGATCTTTATAAAACTCACTTCCGGCTGGTTTCAAAGTTTTATGTGAGAGATCATTGACTCCATTCAAAGGATCCACCAGAAGATACTCTTCTTCAGTTCCAGGTGCACCAAAGAGTATACCAATACTGTTCAAAGTAAAATCTCTTCTTTCCACACTTTCTTTGGTACCTAGTGAAGGATTCAACTCGACTTCAAAATCTGAATGTGAAAAAGGACCGTCACCCATATATTTTTCAGTTCTTGCGCTTGAAAATTCAACTTCAATATCATCTATGAATACACGTATGATATTGAAAGCCAGCTCTTCACAATTCCACTGTTTCTGAATTTCTTTTTTTAGGAACTTTAATCTCGATATCCATTCTTCATTTGAATATGGCATGGAGTGTTTAAGTTCAAAATCGAGATCTTTCCCAACTTTTCCTGTTACCAGAAAATCTCGGACAGTTCCTCCAATCAATGTTAAAGAAAAGCCTTTTCTCATTACCAGGAGAAGTAGTTCTTCTACTTTGTGAGGAAACTCTTTGGAAAATAATTTTGGATCAAAACTCAACATAGTCATTTCTTATCGAAATGGATTCTCGACATTTGTCAGAACTTCAAGTGTCTTTTTAATTCTTAACAATTGCTCAGAGTTCTTATGATAAACCAGATAGAACTTTCCATTACTGACTTGAAAGCCTTCATCAAGAGTTAGGACTTTATCTTTATAATAGGATCTTCTCAAAACATGTTTTGGAACAACTGCAACACCAATTCCTCTTTGAACTGCTTGAAGCATGTTTCCATGTGAATTAATGACGTATTTAGAATTGATTCGCTTTGGAGTTTTTCCGTACTTTTCTTTACACCACTTAAGGTAAAGATGATCTCCCTCTTCTTCGAAAAGAATCGTCGGATAACTAGTTAATTCATCCAAAGTCATATCAGAGTTGAGTTTGAATTCTTCAGAGTCAGGATAGACAAGAACTGATCTTTCTTCTCCAATCAAAATTTTCTCTCCTATAGAAGGAAGACTGTCTTCAGGAAGAATCAGAAAATCTAGCCTGTAATTTTCAAAATCTCTGACCAGATCTTCTCCAAATCCGAGGTTAAGAGAAATCGTCAAATCGGAATGCTCTTTAGCGTATTCTAGACATATAGGAGCTAGCCAGCTTTTACCAATTCCCGTCAAAGTTCCAATTCGAACTTTGCCAGACATGGTATCGCGATCAAATTGAATTTCATCAAGAGTGTCATCAAGCTGCATGATAAAATTTGCTCCAAGACCATACAGCTTTTCTCCCTCAGGAGTTAGGACAACTTTCTTACCTGATCTTTTAAAAAGCTTCACTCCAACTTTGTTTTCAAGATTCTTGATACTTTGACTTATAGCAGACTGAGTAACATGTAGTTCTTCTGCGGCCTTTGAAAAGCTTTTTGCTTTGGCCACAGCAACTAAAGTTTGGAGTTGACTGGTTTCAATCATGGAACTGAACCTCGTTAATGTTTAACATTAGTCATGACTAATATATTAGATTAATCTAATGGTCCAGTGTTTTTTTTAGATTAGACTTGCATCAATAGCGTTAAGATACTGATATTACTACTCTGGAATAAAGTTCAAATAAACGTCTTCCATTGCATCTATTTCACTTTCGGCACCACATTCACCACATTTTCGTTCAGGTGCTTCTCGGCCATCCAATTCACTTGTGACTAGAAGGACTTTTTCTTCGTTCTCACATTCATCACAAAAGTAAGGAGCATAGAAAGTTACGACTGATCCACCTTCAGGAACGAAACCAGTCACCATATTCACTTGTTGAACCACAATTTGAGGACAGTTGTAATATTCAACTTTAGAACCTTGGTTGGCCAAGGCCTCCATCAACTTGATCCATTCTCTTACACCACAGGAGTTGATCATTTTAACATTTTCAAAATCAACTTTAACAACACCAGCTTTATACCCAACAAGTTCATCAACAATCAGGTCTTCGTTGATTTCTCCACTAAGTTTGAGCTCATTTCCACCATCACAAGGTGAAATCTCAATTTCAAGACTTTTTTGTTTTACCGAAGGCATGACAATTTACTCCTTAATAAAGAAGTGGAAACTTCTTACATGTTGCATATTTTGTTTAAATCTTTTGTACTTATTTATCACACTTATAACTTCTGTTTGAACACCAGGTTCAACCACGAAGATAAGTTCATGAGAATTATTATAAATCAAACTCAGCCCAATACCAGCACCACCTGCTTTATCAGAAACTTCATTTTTTGAAATATGAGCATCGATAACTTCCTTAGTAATCGAACCATAATGATCAACAACTGAAGTAAAAATTCTTTCTTCTGAATTAAAGATCTTAAGAGTCGCTGCTTTCGCTGCATCCAATGATACATGATCTTTTCTATCTTGCTCAAGGAACTGTTGCTCACCTGCGTCGTCTGTTGGAGCATTAAACAATGCGTTATATAAAAGCTCATTAATTAATTGACTGAGATTGTCTTTAATCTGAGAGAAACAATTATCAAATTCAATTTGCCCTAATGTTTCCCTGATCGTTTCACTTATTTTTGAAGAGTCCTGTATCTTGACCTCAACATTATCTTTATAGACCCCGATCATATCAGAAAGCCCCATTGGTTTATTTTTAAAAATTGAATTCACAAGTTCAGCAACTTTCGTCAAACACTCTTCTGAATTCAATCCCACAATATGATAAGGGGGCGCACTTCGAGAGAGGATATTAAAAGCATATTTAATGTTGTAATCATTCGAAGTAGAGACGAAAACCAGGTTTTTTGCCTTCTTTTTAAATAATTCAAAGTAATCTTTCAGTTCTTCGAGCAAAGAAATATCGACGATTAAGAAATCTTCAGATCCAATGTTGTTGAAATCGGAGTAAACTTCCTGATCGCCAAGTAGATTCCCTAATTTATCGGAACCTAATTCTTCACTCTTTGTTAGGTAATTTATTTTCATGCTTTACTCTCAAGCAGCTAAAGGTATACGAAAAATAAATTCTGTACCTTTATTCTTTTCAGTTTTGATATCAAGTTTACCATCAAGATTGTCGACTGCAACTTTTAATGCATGCATTCCAACTCCTCGACCGGATATCTTATTTACAGTTTCGCTAGTCGAAATATCTGGTTCAAAAATTTTCATCGCCAAATCTTTTTGACTCATTTTATCAGCGTCAGCAACTCCCAGAAAGACAAGCTTTTCTCTTAGCCTTTCCAGGTTAACTCCTGCTCCATCATCTTTGACCGACAGATAGAGTTCTTGAGATTCCGCATCATAATTGATTTCAATTTCAATATGACCTTCCTCTTCCTTCGATTTAGAGAGTCTTTCATCAGGTTTTTCAATTCCATGATAAACACAATTCCTAAATAAATGTGGAAGAGCGTTAAAGAATTCATCAAGCTTTCTGGTATCAAGCCGAATATCACCCCCCACAACTTTAACAGGGGCGACTTTCTTGTTTAACTCCAAAGCAATGTTTCCAACAATCTCATTTACACCATCAAAATAGGAGGAGAGGGGTTCTTTGATGAATTGGTGATAAAAATTTTCGGCCAACTTGTCTGCCTGACATGAAAGGAGGAAATGCCAAAAACTCTCAAGCTCATCGAGTTTGATGACTCTCGTTTCTTGCTGACAACCATCGTTACTTTCCCCCAGCAACTCACAGGCCAGGCGGAATGAACTTTCATAGACTTCTCCCAATTCACCAAAAAGTATGATCATCTCATTTGATTCACGAATTGATGTATTAGACAGGTAAGATTCTATTTGGTGTAATTTATCGCCCAATTCCTTCATACTGAATGATAAGGCACTTCCTTTTAATGAATGTAAGGTGATTTTTAATTTGGCTTCATCGAAATCATGACATTTTGTTCTTACAAGCTCATGAATATAACTCATTCCCAATTTAAACTCACTCTTGAATATTGAGAATAGTTTCCTTCTATGAAGAATTGAAGTCACCATTTCAACGAATGATCTTTTAACTTCCAACTCTTCCTTGGCCAATTTTTCTTCGGTCTTATCGGTGGCCACGACCATGACACCTTTGATTTTTTTATCTTCTTCCAAGGGATGATATTCAAGGACAACATATCTTCCATCTTTTTCTATGAATTTTGGTCCCAAATTGGCGGCATCTTTGAAAGGAATCATATTCTTGAAGAGTACATCGGTCCACTTTACAAATGAGTCCTTATTTTTCACAGAAAGGACTTCATCAATCGTTGAATGAGATGGTGACTGGAAAAAAAGCTCTTCACAAATCTTGGTATAGTGGTTGCTGCATTGAAGATTTTCATCAAACACAACCAACCCTTGGCCCAGGCCATTCATCATAGCAGCTAGAAACTTATTCGCTTTCTTCAAATCTTCGGTTCTCTCTGCAACCATTTTCTCCAAATTCTTATTATAGGCTTCCAACTTTTTGTTGGCCGCTTCCATTTCTCTGAGTTTTTCATGATACTTGGAATGAAGATTGACTTCCAACGTGATATCTCGAATCTGGCATAGCCATAATTCTTCATTGTTTAACTTTTTGATGGTAACGAGAGCAATCCCCTCTTTTCCTTTAAATGTTTTAAAAGGAATTTCGGTAAGCTTCATTTCAACATCTTTGCCTTTATGCCCATCAGACATGAAAAAGACTTCAGAATCTTCAAAGTTTAGATAACTATGAACTTTCTTACCTTTTTTAATTCTTTTGGGACTGACATCCAATAGTGCGGCAGTCGCACTATTAAAATAAATGATTTCAAGCTCTTTGTTGAAGACCCAAATAGAATCGAGTATGTGATCATAAAGTTCGAAGTTCATAAATTCCTAAGTTTGTATCTTTACGTTTCGACATAAACACGGAATTACTTGAACAAAACAGTCCACAATCACTCAAATAATTTCAAGCACTTATCAATTAAATTTTGCGGCAACCAGCGTGACATCATCATCGGGAGGAACTCCCTCGTAGTATTTATAGGCATCATTTAAAATATTCTCAACGATCTTTTTTGGAGGTTTCTGGGCCATCGAAAAGAATGATTTCATAAACTTTCTTTCTCCCCATATTTCACCTTCAGGATTGACAGCTTCAATTACTCCATCTGAAAAAAGTAGGAGAACATCATTTTCTCCCACATCTATTGTCTCAGATTCATAGATAGTATCCGTTTTATCACCTAGTCTTCGTCCCTGAGCTTTGGCCAATGCTTTAACATCTTTTTTAGTAGGCTTCTTGTCATTGTATTTATAGATCAAAGGAAAGTTGTGTGAGGCATTACTATATTCAAGTTTTCGTGTTGAAGGATCATAGACAGCAACGAAGAAAGTCATCAAAATTGAATTACCACCTGTCTTGTTAACAACTTTGTTTAAATAATTCAAAATCTGATTTGGCGGAACATATTCTTCATCATGATCATCGATATAATTTACTATTGTCTGACATCCCGATGAAACTGAAGCAGTCACAAGAGCTGCTGGAACCCCATGTCCTGTGGCATCTCCAACAAAGAGATACAATTTCCCTTTTGAATACTTATAGCCCCACCAGTCACCACCACACTCAGATGCAGATTCATAATGACCATAAACTTCGTATTCCTCGGTCTTACTTTCTTTATCTGGGAATAGAGAGTCTTGAACAATTTTTGCAGTCTGAAGCTCACTCTCCATTCGACCTTTATCTTTCATTTCAAGAAGAATTGTATCGAGCTTTGATGTCATAAAGTTGAAGGAGTTTGCCAATTTGGCAATTTCATCACCTGACCAGATTGAAACGGTACTTTTAAAATCCCCTTCCGATAACTTCTTTGTTCTTTTCATCAACTTATCAAGAGGCTTGGTTATAGTTTGAGAAAAAATCAAACTTATGATGTAAATGATAACTCCAACAAACAAACCAAAAATAACAGTTTTAACGATAATCAACTTAGTGAATTCAAAAGCCTTATCTCGTGATATTTCTGAAAAGATCATCACTTCAAACTGATTGTTTATTTTATAAGAAACAAGAAAATCACCTAGACCAGGTTTTGAAATAGTCTGAACACCAGATCTAGTTTTCTTTTCAATAATTTCAGAAAAGATTGGTCTGTAGATAGAATAAAAATCATCATTTACTTCCTCTGGAACAGAGTGAATGAGAACTTTCCCCTCATAATCGACAATGAAGTCTGTGTATGAGCTACTTTGAAAAATATCGTGAGCAATATTCTCTACAAGATATCTAAAAACATAAACTTTATCTCTTCGTTTATTTCTCATAGCGACAAAGAGATGAGGTACAGTTTCTTTTTCAGTAACAATTTTGAATATTCGATCATCACCGGCCTTAACCAGATCATGAAGTTCCATGAAAATTTGACGATGCTTACGACTCATTTTCGCAGAGTCCTTGAATCTTCTTTGAAGCTTTGGGTTTTGGAAATAGAAACTTTCTTCAAGAAGACGCTTACTCTTATTCATTTCATAGAGAGTAATATCCATAAAATTGAGATTTTGAGTCGAAAATCTCTCCAACATATCCCTGGTATTATTAATATTGGATTGAAGGTCCAATGAAGAAAACAGGAGAAGTGAACTATTCAATTCAGAGCTTAAAAACTTTTCAACAAAGTTAGACTGACTTTCAATATGTGAAATCGAGTTCTCATAGATATATGCGGTTTTGTCATTCAGTATGAGATCAATAGTAAAGGCCAAGAACGCCACCAAACTCAATGTAAAAACCACCAGCTGAGTAGCTAGAAATTTGAACTTGATGGGAAAGAAAACGGGGCGCGCCATTTTCTTTTCAAGCTTTTTTTCCTTTTTAGCCTTTTTGTCGTCCATGATTCCAATTGAATTTTAATGTTATACTTTTAAGTATAACAGGAAATCACCACGAGAGGATTGTTTTAGATGTCCGATGAAAATGTTCAGGATAATCAGCCGCAAGGTAAACCTGAGAAATTTTCAGTTCAACATACATGGTCACTAAAGATAGCTTATCTTTTGGCCATTGGACTCCTATCACTACTCTTTGTTGATCCAAGCAAACTTCTTCCTTATCAAGATCCACTCGAAGGCTCTATCGCCATCGTGGTTGAAAAGTCCAATGATGTAAAAAGAAAGCATCCCAGGGCAGCAAGCTGGTCTGCTGTAAAGAAAGACGACAAACTCTATCCCAATAGCATGATTTATACCGGCAAAGACTCTTATGTGAAAATTGCTCTGATTGATGCTTCCATAATCAACCAAGGGCCAGAATCACTTCTTCGTTTGAGAATTGCCACTAAAAAGAAGAAAAAGAAAAAGGCCAGTGATGTAGACAGTTCTAGCAATAGTCCAGGCGCTATAGGAGACGAACTTGATGATGCCCTAGAAGATGAAGGCGAATTTGAAGAAGGTTCAGGTATTGCGCTCGAGCTTGATGGCGGAAACATCGATATTCAGGCCAGTGAAAATTCAGACATAAGAAGTGTGGCAACAAGAGATACAAAGATTGAGCTCGAATCGGGAACAGGAATCTCTCTTAAAAATACTGAAGACGGAAGCAGTAGTGAGATTGCTGTCACAGCTGGACAGGCGAATGTAAAAACCAAATCTGATCCGCAAAAATCCGTAGCATTAAAAAAAGATGAAAAGATTGACACCAAAAAACTCAGGGAAGAAGAGGAAAAAGCGGATCAAGAAGTTGTAGAAAAAATCAAAGGTGCTACTACTGCCGCGGGTGGTTTTGGAGAAAAATCTGAGATTAAAAGAAAAGGAATCTTGGAAATCATGAAAGAAATCGGAAAAATTATCCTTTTCTTGGATTAATAAAAAAGGCCGCTTTTATAGCGGCCTTTCTTTTATCAAACAATTTTAAAAATTGATTAATCTTCGTTAGCAAGTTTCTCTTGTCTGGCCTTGATAACATCTGCTTGGATGTTTGATGGACAATCTTGATACTTGGCAAATTCCATAGTGTAGGTAGCTTTACCTGCAGACATGGAACGAAGATCAGAAGAGTAACCAAACATTTCTGCAAGAGGCACGTGAGCGTTAATAATAACTTCTCCGTTTGGATCGGTTTCAGAACCTTGGATCATCCCTCTTCTTGAAGAAAGGTCACCAATAACTGAACCTTGATACTCATCAGGAGTTGTTACTTCAACTTTCATGATTGGCTCAAGAAGAACTGGTTGAGCAGCTTTAACAGCTTGTCTCATCGCTTGTCTTGCAGCAATACGGAAGGCCATATCAGAAGAGTCAACGTCGTGCGACTTACCGTCTCTTAGGAAGACTTCACAGTTGATAAGTGGGAAGGCGGCCAACGGACCTTTGTCCATAACATCTTGGAAACCTTTCTCACAAGCACCAATGAATTCAGTAGGAATAGATCCACCTTTAATTTCATTGTGGAATTTAAAGATTTGATCTTCTGTATCTTTTGATTCATCAGCAAGTGGTTTAAGAGCACCAACAACTTGACCGAATTGACCAGAACCACCAGTTTGTTTCTTGTGGGTATAATCAAAGTTGGCTTCAGAACGAATGGTTTCTCTATAGTTAACCTGAGGAGCACCAACTTCAACATTGGCACCGTACTCACGCTTAAGTCTTTCTACGTAAATTTCAAGGTGAAGTTCCCCCATCCCTGCAATACGCGTTTCACCTGATTCTTCATCAGTGTAAACGTGGAAAGTCGGGTCTTCTCTTTGGAAACGTGAAAGACCTTTAGACATTTTCGCTTGTTCGTTTTTGTCCTTACAAGCGATAGAAAGTTCGATAACAGGAATTGGCACGTGCATCCCTTCACAAGAGATGTTTGTTAGGTTGTCGTCTCCAACGAAAGTATCACCTGAAGCACATTCCATACCAACGATAGCAATGATGTCACCAGCGTGTGCTTCATCAATGTTATCTCTATCGTTTGAGTTCATACGAACCATACGACCGATACGAACTTTTTTCTTGGTTCTTGTGTTGTATACAGTGTCACCTTTGTTCAAACGACCTTGGTAAATTCTGATGTAAGTTAGCTGACCGAACTGCTCATCAGTAATTTTGAAAGCCATGAAAACTAGTGGTTTTTCTGGATCTGGTTCAAGAGCGATTTTCTCACCATTGTCATCGTTGATGGCAGTTGGTTTGGCACACTCAAGAGGAGAAGGAAGGTATCTTGCAACAGCTTCCATCAATGGTTGAACACCTTTATTTTTGAAAGCTGATCCCATGAAAACTGGAGTTAGTTGAAGAGAGTTCACACCAGCTTTTACACATTTGTGAAGTTGTTCTTCAGTTGGCTCGTTACCTTCTAGGTAAGCTTCCATGATTTCATCATCAAATTCAGCAACTTTGTCGATCATTTCAGATCTAAGCTCTTCCATTTGATCTACTAGTTCAGCTGGACACTCTTCCATTCTAACGTTTTCACCGTTATCACCATCAAAGTAGTAAGCTTGTTTTGTAATGAGATCAACAACTCCACGGAACTCGTCTTCAGCACCGATTGGAAGTTGCATAAGAACTGCGTTGTGACCAAGTTTTTCGATTAGCGCATCTCTTCCTTTAAAAGGGTTCGCACCCATTCTGTCCATTTTGTTAAGGAAAGAAAGTCTTGGAACATTGTAACGTTTCATCTGACGGTCAACAGTAATTGACTGAGACTGAACACCTGAAACAGAACAAAGAACTAGGATAGCGCCATCAAGAACTCTTAGAGATCTTTCAACTTCTACTGTGAAGTCAACGTGCCCCGGAGTATCGATAATATTGATTCTTGTATCTTTATCAATTCCTTCTGCGAAGGTCGTTCCTTTACCGCTAATACCTTTCCAATGAACAGTAGTTGCAGCAGAGGTAATGGTAATACCTTTCTCTTTTTCAAGTTCCATGTGGTCCATCTTTGCACCATCACCACCACCACGTACGTCTTCGATCTTGTGGATCATGTCACAGTAAAAGAGGATTCTTTCCGTCAGCGTTGTTTTACCAGAGTCAATGTGGGCGGAAATCCCAATGTTCCTGGTCTTGGCCATCAATTTCATCGTTTGAACTCCACGATTAGTCAGTTAACTATTTAAAAATTTTACGCAATTTAATGCCGCATACTAATGAAAACAGGTAGAACCGTCAATCAAGAATCCCCTTTAGAGGCCTGAAAGATTTCACCAAGGGATTTGGCAAATTGATTTCTCTGGCAACTTGAGTCTTTTCTCATTTGACAAGGCATATTAATATACCTATTAATTGAGCAATTATAGAGATTTAGAAGGAAGTTCGAAATG
Organism: Deltaproteobacteria bacterium; assembly: GCA_006226755.1. Lineage (GTDB taxonomy): Bacteria > Bdellovibrionota > Bacteriovoracia > Bacteriovoracales > Bacteriovoracaceae > M0603. Next base: position 10,334 of record SBGE01000040.1, read on the forward strand.
ATGAGTCGAGACCTCTCCAAGCAAGACCTTTACGAATCTGTTAAAGCACTGGTTGAAACAGAAACTCAGCCACATCTTATCCTGCCGCAGCAAAAACTTTTTACTCTTTTTTCACTGGCATTCCAATACCTTTTATTTATGTCAACAAAAGAGCCTGGTGCTTACGTCATCAGAGTAGAAGACAGTCAGCTGGCGGATAAGCTAGCGAAAAAATCTAAAGACCCTTCCACTAGAAAGTTTATTCAGTCTCTGCTTCTCCCAAGAAAACTCAAGTATGGAAAAAGCGTATTCTTTCTCGACTACTTCCATGTCGGCTCTTGGAATTTGACTTCAGATATCCCGAGGGAAAAATTGAAAGCTGCATTGATTATCAAAAATACCAGCTCCAAGCCAATGGATGATGTCGGTGTAGTTGAGTATGAAACCGAAGAAGAAAGATTAGAAGCTGAGCAACTTGCCGCACTCCCTAAAGACTACTGGTACACATCCCTTAGAGAAGTTTGCCCTAAAACTGTCACCATCTGGTTTGATGGAGTTATTGAAGGTGCCCACCCTATTGTTTTCCCTTTTATCAAAAAGGAAAAAGAAAGGGCCTTGAGTGGGGTGACCATCTCCAAAGAGCTTGATCTCGACAATATTGAAAGTTGATTTGAACTGAAAATGAGAAATAAAAAAGGCCTCTTAAAAGAGGCCTTTCTTTTATCTTAACTTAAAATGAAACTATTTCATCAATGGCATGTAGTAAAAGCTTCCATGTTGATGGGCGTGCTTTTGAACAATCATACCGTATCCTGGTTTCGATTCACCTTCGATTTCAGCATTGACGCCAAAACTTGAAGTTCCCCAGCTATTTTTAAAATAATAAACACCTCTATAAGTGAAAGTTTTGGTTGTTCCATCTTTCATCTTAACAGTTGTTTCAACAATTTTAGTATCATCATATCCGACAACTAATACAGAGTGTCCTGCAGGATTTTCTTTTGATTTTTCCAAATCAACTGAACCTGGTTCAGGATGTCCTACGATTCCTTTTGCCCAGTTCTCAGCACTTCTTCCAATTCCAAATTCATCTGCTTTTCTGTGGTTCCAAGCTCCGTAGAAGAACTCGATTCCAAGAGTCACTGGAATTCCTTTTTGAAGAAGTTGTTTTACTTGAGCAGTACTCCACAGAGAATAACTTGTGCTTGAGTATTTAATGTAATCATTTTTAAACTGAGTGGCCTCAGTTCTTGCAGCTACAAACTCAGGATCATAGAAAGGCTTATCTTCATCGAGAATTTGCTCATCTGTCATACCTAAGAGTGCTGGATCACGGTGAACAATCAAACATGACTTTTGTGAATTACCTTCTAGGTGTCCACATCTTTGCTTGGCCATTGGAAGAAAAGGAGAACTTTCCCAATTCTGACCTTCATAAGGAAGAGTCGCCTCAGTTGGAACTCCGTATCTTCTTAGTGCATTGAAATTTGACCAGCTGTTTGAACCATCGCTAGTTTTGTTTCTCACAACTGTATATTCAAGATATTCTTCAGAAAGATCGACATCAGTATCCATTTTTCCATTAATCACCAACATACCTTCAAGCATGGCAATCGCTGAAAAAATTGAACACGTTCCACGACTTTGTTGAGAACGAACAGGCGTCATCTTTTCAACAACACTTAGGGTGTCACTACTTTCCAACCCTTTGTTGTTATTCTTTACAACCTTTGGGTGGACCATATTTTTATAAAGTGGATCTAGATAGGCCCCATCATATTGGGCATAGGCCTGAACGTTGATGGCCGCAACCATCAAGAATACTAATAGTTTCATTTCCCCTCCTCACTAATAGCTTGAGGGCTTCTATCGACTCTGCTCCCGTTAGTAAAGTGAAGTTTAGGGGAACCATTGACAGGTATAAGCGAAATTTATCAATTCAGGAACTTGCTGCGTGGCGTCTACCAACCTTTGTAGCGCTCGACTTTTTTCTTTCTCTTCTCTTTTACTAACTTCCCATCGACTGTTTTTAGCTCAGGAACGTTCCACGTAAAGGTAATATCGTCCTTAAGAGGCCACTGAACAACTTGTGGAGAGAGTTTAACTTGAAAAAACTTATTGAGGGTTATTTTATCAACGGCACAAAGAACACCTCTGTTTGTAAGTCTAACATCCTTCCCAGCGTAGCCTGGAATCTCTTTAACCTCAGGCTGCTTTGATGCTGAAAGAGGAGTCCACTCCATGTGAATCATATCATCTTCATAATTAATAGCTTCGGCCTTCCAGGTGCTCAAATCTGCGGTTTTTTTATTATGGCTATCAATTCTAAACTCTGCCATAAAACAGGTCTTATCTTCAGTCGAAGGGATTTCGGCCAAAAGATCTTTCTCCAATTGTGCCCTCTTGAGATAAGAATCAATCAAAGGATAAATTTTGATTTCATAGCTTCTCATGACCATTGTATCTTTTTGCGTGAGTTCAGATTTTATCTGTTCAGGACTCAACTGATCAGCATTCACTTCCCCAGTCAAAATTTCGTAATTTTTTGGCTCTTGCTTTTCGAATAATGCGCATGAAGACAATGCTGAAAGGCAAAGAATTAAAAGAAGCTTACTCATTTCTACTCCCGACTAAAGTAATCAATTTAATAAATACTACCTAGGGGATCGGAACTCTTCAAACCAAAAAGGAGGGAGAGGGCCTTGATCAGACTGTCTTTGTTTTCAGATATGTGTGTAGAATGGTGTGTCGAAAAGGACTCATTCGTGCCCTTTTAACTGAGGCTGGTTTGGTGGGAAATTGGGAAAAACTAAGCAGTCCGTCCGATCAAGGCTCATCCTGGTACCAACCTGATGTATTTCTTATTGCGAATGCCATGCCAAAGTTTAACGAACTGCCCCTATGTAATTACTTGATGTTATCGGACCAATTTTTGGGGCCAAAAAGAACTGAAGTATCAAAACGAATCACGCTTCGCAGCATATGGAGTCGAAAAGGACTTATTAGTGATTTTTTTGGGAGCGTTTTACTTAACTTCTACCGGGAGCGGAGGGAGTTCTAGAGATTCAATTAACTCGTGAGCTTGAGAACCATCATCCGCTGTCGACATGAATTCATAGAGAAAATTGAGGACATCTTTGATTGAGATGAGGGTTTTGACCTTATTTTTTTCATCCACAATGATGACATGTCTGAAGCCACCGAGGTTCATACATTGCATGGCCTGCTGAAGAGTTGCCGTATGTTCAACTGTTGTTGGATGAGAAGTCATATAGTCATCAACAAGTGTTGAGTCAAAGTCGATTCCCTTTCCTGCAATTTTAAAGAGAAAATCTCTTTCAGTGATAATACCGGCCGCTGATCCATCTTCAGCTAAAATGAGAACACTTCCTACATGGCAGTCGCACATCATATTGTGAACGTTTCTAAGACTCATTCCTTGCTTCGCAGTTAGGAGTTGCTTAGGAAGATCCAAGTTCTTAAGTGGAGTTGCTAGGAGCTTGTTGTTTTTCATATAAACCTCATCGCCCATTTTAAAGGAAAGCTTACAAAACTCTGAGTACGAAATCTGTAAATGCAGATAAATTACGTGATTTCAGAGACATGTCACCCCTAAGTTACTGTAAACACAAATTTTTTATTAGGCAAAATTAAGAGCAATTTTTCTGTGAAGACTAACAACGAACTTAAAGAAATAGGCTGATATTTCTATTCGAGCTTTTCTTTTTTCTTCCCGGCACAATTGGCAGCCAACCATTTCATTGAAGTTTTAATGGGTTTTTCCGACATACTGGTTGTAGTTTCGTTGAGTCCAGATTTGGATGAGTCCATAACTAGAGAAATTGTGACATTTTTCTTTTTATCATCACAGTTCATAGAACCTTTAAGAACAGTTTTACTTGATTCGTTGATTTTGAACTTACACCCATCTTTAATGATGTCTTTCTTTAGTCTCTCTTGCATATTCGCTATATCATTTTTACTTAGGCATTTTCTGGTGACTGTTCCTTTCTCATTGAGATCAATGGAACCACCCATTTTTTGTTCAATCATCTTTTTGACCATGTCTCTTTGGGCAGGAGGCATATTTTTAAGTTGCTCCAACATCATTTTCATTTTGGGATTAACCGAAAGTTCAGTTTGATATTCCCAAAGGCCAGGAGACATATCCAGAGCATAAGAAAACATTGGGATCAAAAACAATGCTAAAAAAAACTTCATGAATTTCCTTAAAAGGGAGGTAAAAAAATATTATAGATACTTGGAAAGAACCTTGTCGAGCTTTTCAAAGAGGGCTGGAAGATCTTCTTTTGTAAAAGTTGGAGAGAAACTGAACCGAATGCCTTCTCCAGCTTCTTTTTCTGAGAAGCCCATGCCTTTCAATATTCGAGAAGGTTTCAAAATTCCAGAACTACATGCCGAACCAGCCGACACTTCAACTCCGGCAAGATCCAGGGCCGTCATCATGATGTCTGATCGATTCCCAGGAAGAACGAGATAAGTAGTGGTCATATTTCGTGAAACATTTCCGTAACCTGCAATCTTTCCCTTGTCCCCTATTTTACTCAAAAGCCAACTCTCAAACTCTCTATGAACGAATTCGGTCTCATCGAAGTTTTGATTTCTCTGTAGGTCCTCTAGAGCAAGTTTTATGGAATAGATTCCCATGACATTCTCTGTTCCACTTCGAAGAGCGGCCTGTTGACCTCCTCCTCTGACAAAACACTCATAGGGAAAATCTTTTTTCATAAAAGAGAATCCAATACCTTTCATGCCTCCAAACTTGTGGGCCGAAAAAGTATAAGCATCCAGGTCAGATTCGAGCTTGTTCCAATCTCTAATTTTTCCTACAGACTGAACTGAATCCACATGGACTGCGCAGCCAAGCTTCTCTTTGAACTCAAGTGCTTTATACAGAGGCCAAACAACACCTGATTCATTATTCACCCAGGTAAAATTGAGTAGACCGCAGGAATGCTTCCCTTTTTTAATCTGATCAATTTTTGGCATCCCTAATTCATCGACAGGAAAAGGGTAAAAATCATGACCAAAAGCTTTAATTTCTTCTCTTTGGTTAACCACACAGGAGTGGTCTGTATCAAAAAAATAATAGTCTGCTTGCTTTTGATTTTTAAAAGCATTGAGAAAGAAACCTCGAACCAATGTATTGATTCCTTCACTCGCTCCACTATGAAAAAAAAGATGAAAGTCATCTTCTTTCACATCAAAGAGGGAGTAGAGATATTCTCTAGTCTCATTTATTAATTTTTTTGCTTTCTTTCCGGTTTGGTGGGCAGAAGATGGATTACCAAATGAAAAATCCCCTTTGGAGATCCAGTCTTGGACTGATTCTGCCAAAGGGGATGTTGCATTGTAATCTAGGTAAAACCTATTACTGATTGATTTCACCGATTGGGTTTCTAATCGCTGAGGTCAATCCACCGATAGCTGTTTCAGCAGCATCATTTGTCGCAGCAGCAGCTACTTCAGCGTTTGCAGCTGGAACTTCGATGTCCTTACCTTTTCTCATAAGATCACCAAGAGATGTTGTCTCTAGGTATTCTCTCATGATGATTCCAAGGTTTTGGAAGTAGTTCTTAGAGAGTTCAAATTCAACTGTGTTAGCAGTTTCTGCTTCAGTACCAACGATATCTTTAGCTGGGTTGATGTTCTCACCAACACAATCAAGAACGTTTTTAACAGTGATTTGGTCCATGCTTCTAGCAAGAACATAACCACCGCCTGGTCCTCTTACAGACTTCACAACTTGACCATTTCTTAGCTTTCTAAAAAGCTGCTCAAGGTAGTGAAGTGAAATGTTTTGTCTTGTTGAAATTTCTTGAAGTCTTACTGGGTTCCCATTTGAGTGGGTAGTAAGGTCAAGCATTGCTCTGACGGCGTAGCGTCCTTTCGATGTTAGTCTCATTGGTCTTCCTCCATAAATCCAATTAAGCTGGTAGGCTTGTTAAAAATAAAAAAGCTTGAAGCCGGTAGCTCAGGTTCGCTTTCCTTAGCTTCCCTGCATAGCCGTTAAGTGTACTCAACCACTCTTCAGCTACGGGTATAGTATGACTAATAAACTTGGTTGGAGTCAACAGTCTTTCAAATGATATTTCTTTAAGATTTCCTCAATTTGGCATTGTGGAAAAATGCGCATAAGCCCATAGAATCGCCAATTCGCCCTAATACTGGATAGTTAGACTATTTTGCTCAGCTTCACGAGAACCGGGTCAGGCCAAGAAATTTTATTTTCTAACAATTTTTTACATTTTTGATCGGTAATATATTCCCCCTTGTTAGTCGGGTATTACTCAAAAATTTCCCGTAAAGTGTAATTTCTGGATGGTGAACCGCAGTCTGTACTGGCCGGATCATTGACTGAAATCACGAGTTCATAGAGATTAAACTCGTCAGGAATCTCTCTTTGGAGCTGTTTAATCCACTCTTTTCCCCATTCAACTAGGAAATAATCCTTATTTTCCAAATAAAGTGGAATTTCTAGGTGTATAAGATCGCTTTCATCTTCAATTCGATAAAGATCGGCATGGGCCAAGCGACCTACTTCATTGATCATGGCATATGTAGGAGAAGAAATTTCTCCAATATCACAAAAATGACGAGTGAAAGTTGTTTTTCCTGCTCCCACTTCACCTGAAAGAATAACAGCCGCAGGAGACACCAAGTTTTCTCTCAACTCAGTAACAATATTTGAGAGATCACTCTCATAAACTTTCTTCCACTCTTGAACCAAACTCATACTTTACTCCAAAAATGCATCAAGCTCTTTAAAGGCGTATGTCAAATGTTCTGTAATTGATCCTGCGGTCATGGCCCTCACACCTAACTGTTCGGCAGCATGTTTACCCGCCAATGTGTGAACGGCTACACCAAGACAAAGGGCCTTGTAGATTTTTTGCTTGTCTTCAAACATGCCACTGACTTTTTTCTCAGGAAGATACTGGGCCAACAGACCTCCTAACATTCCAGCGAGAACATCTCCAGAGCCTCCAGACGCCAAGCCATCATTTGGAAAATAGTTGATGTAAACTTCCCCATTAGGAAATCCAAGATAAGTACAAGAATCTTTCATCACAATTGCACTGTTCGTTTGATCAACCAACTCTCTAAGATACTCGATAGGATTGGCCAAAACATTTTGTTTTGGAACCCCAGCGAAGTCAGCAAATTCTCCCATGTGCGGAGTAAGTATCGTTGGAGCTTTACGACGCTGAAATACTTCCATATCTTCTTTCAAACTCAAAACTCTGATCGCATCGGCATCAACCACAACAGGGCCAGCAAAATGGTTAAGAACCTGAAGAACTGTATCTCTGGATTTTTTACTTCGCCCGAGACCTGGACCAATAACAATAGAATCCCAACGCTTCAGACCTTTGACGATTGAATCCACTTCATCTTTTTCAGTAGGAATAAGTCCTGTCATGATTTCAGGAGTAATCCTTGAAGTCACCTCCATGAAATTTTCTTCCCATGTAGCAGCTGTCACAAGTCCTGTTCCAACTTTTAAAGCGGCATCAGAGGCCATCAGAAGGGCCCCTGTCATGCCCATTGAGCCACCCACCACTAGGCAGTGACCAAATGTGTTTTTGTGGGCAAATCGAGATCTTTCACGGTAGAGATCAGCAACTCTCTCGGGAGTTAAAAGGTATTTGTCCCCTTCTTCGGTCAATACTTTTGGAAAGCCGACATCAAGAACTGCAATTTCACCTGATCTTTTAGCTCCTTCAGAAGCGTAATAACCGGTTTTAGGTAATCCAACGGCCAGGGTGACATCTGCGATGATGGCATTCCCACCCATTGAGCCATTATCCCCGGAAATACCAGATGGCATATCCAATGAAATAGTGATTGAAGATTGATTATTCACAATCTCAAAAACTTCCATCATGTAATTGGACAAAGGTGGATGAAAGCCTGTTCCAAAAACTCCGTCTATGACAAGAAATTCATCTTGAGTTTGGAAAAAATATGTAGCGAGAGCATCCACGCTTCTAAGTTCACTGATTTTAACTCCGAAGTTGGCTGCCATTCCAAGTTGCTTTTGATATTCGTCAGAGCCTTTATCGTCTGGCCACATGAGAAAAGCACGAACGCTATAACCTCTATTTCGAAGATGTCTACCTGCGGCGAGGGCATCAGCTCCATTGTTCCCTTTTCCAGCGAGAACGATAATCTCTCCATAACTTTTTTCTTCCAAGATTTCAGCTTCAATAAAATCTGCTGCTCGAATACCAACGTTCTCAATGACTAGGTTTTCTTGAAATCCAAAATCTCCAAAAGTTTTGGCTTCGATGTCTCTCATTTCATTTAAATCGACAACTTTCATAATTGATTCCCTTCAAATAATTGGTTGAGATCAGATACAACTTTTCCAAGTCCATCAAACACCGCCTGACAGATAATCCAGTGTCCGATGTTGTATTCGACAAAAAGTTTCATTTCGAGAAGTGGTTTAACACTTTCCAAGGTCAGCCCATGACCAGCATGACAACCTATTTTTTTAGACTCAAGAAAATCCTGAGCTTTTTTATAATCTGACAGATATCGCTCATAATCTTCACCATTAAGATGAGCTCGAGCAAAGTCTCCGGTGTGTATCTCAACAGCATCACACTTGATTTGAGATGCCTTCTCGAGAACAGAAAGATCAGACTCGAGGAAAAGAGAAATGAGTGTTTCTGGGAGTTTATCTTTTAACGTCTCGCAGGTGCTTTTCACTTTTTCAAAAACTTTTTCATCGAGGAGATTTAGACCTCCCTCTGTGGTTCTTTCTTGTCTGTTTTCTGGTACGAGACAGATCCAATCAGGGTTTGTTGCAATGGCGATATCTATAATTTCCTGATTACAACCAATTTCCAAATTAAGAGGTTTCCCATATCTTTTGGTAACCAAGCGAACTGCTTCTACATCGGTATCTTGAATATGTCGTCTGTCTTCACGAAGATGGATAGTGATTTGATCAGCTCCATTTGAAAGACAAACATTGGCCGCTTCAACGACAGAAGGGTAAGACTCACCTCTTGCCTGACGAAGAGTCGCCACATGATCAATATTCACACCTAATCTTGGAGTCATTCCCATTACTCTCTCCCCAGCTCGCTGGATACAACATTGATGAGCTCCATACACAAGTCATTAACTTGCTCAAAATTCTCACCTTCGACCATGACTCTCGCCAAAGGCTCAGTCCCGGAATATCGCAATAGAACTCTTCCCTTTTCTCCAAGACTTTCTGTTACCGAGTCCAATTTCTTTTTGATAGTTGGAATAGATTCCAAGGGAGGTTTAGAAGTTACCTTGGTGTTTTTGACAACTTGAGGATAAAGCTTCACTTCTTTTTTCAGCTGCGACATGGTCTTCTTGAAGAACTTCATACACTCAATGACCTTCAAAGCGGCAAGAGCACCATCACCTGTGGTTGCATGATTTTTCAAGATAATATGGCCTGAAGGTTCTCCACCAAGAAGATCTCCAGACTCTTTCATTTTTTCTACGATGTAACGATCACCAACTTTGGTACGACAAAATTTCAGACCTAAACTGTCGATGTATCTCTCAAGACCAAGATTCGACATCACAGTTCCAACAACCGTGTCACCTTTTTTCAAAATTCCTTGATCGAGCATCATTTTTGCCAATAACCCAATGATGATGTCTCCATCAACGATCTCACCTTTCTCATCAATAATGATCACTCGGTCTGCATCTCCATCGAGACAAATACCGATATCCGCGCGCACATCTTTTACTCTGGCAGCAGCTTCTTCAGGATGAGTACTTCCACATTTGTAATTGATATTGGTTCCGTTTGGATTCACTCCAAGAGGAATCACCTCCGCACCAAGCTCAGAAAACATCATCGGAGTAACTCTGTATCCAGCCCCATGAGCACAATCGAGAACAACTCTCATATTCTCCAAGTCCATCTCATTCGGGAATGCTGACTTGACGTGAACAATATATCGTCCAAAAACTTCACGAAGTCTTTTAGCATTACCAAGCTTGTCCCCAGTCTTTACTGGCATTAAAGATTGATCTTGAAGTAATCTTTCAATTTCCAACTCAACTTCATCAGGAAGCTTGTACCCATCGGCATCGAAGATCTTAATGCCATTGTCGTCAAAAGAATTATGAGAAGCAGAAATCATGACTCCAGCATCTGCGCGCATAGATTTTGTGACAAAGGCAATTCCTGGAGTTGGAAGAGGTCCTGTCAGAATAACTTCACCACCTTGACTGCACACACCACTGGCAAACGCCATCTCGAGCATGTAGCAAGAAAGTCTGGTATCTTTTCCAACCACGATAAGTGGTTTTTCATAGTTCGCATTGGTTTGAAAATAATGGGTCACGGCACGGCCCAAAGCGGTTGCCACTTCACAGGTCATTTGGGCGGTATTGGCCTTGCCACGGATACCATCGGTACCAAAAAACTTCCTCTCCACGTACTACTCCTTCAGCAAAAATACTGATGTGATTTTGCCCAATTTGATACCATAAAGAGGTTGATTAAGGTAGAAACATATAAGGATATTGGTCAGCGCACAAAAAGGTTTTTCAAGGTTTGACGAAGACTTTAATGGTTTCCGGATGAATTTTCATCAAAAACACACCTTCAGGCAAATTTGCGCGAAGTGGCACTTCAGCAGTTCCATCTGTTCCATCGGGTATATCCGCTACCACACTGAGATTTTTCAGCTTGAGATTAGACTCTTCATCTTCTGAAACTAAGACGTCCATAGACACAAATCGATGTTTCGAACTGTATCTTCTGGCCGTGGTTAAGAAACGAATTGGAATATTTTTCAAAGTGATATTCGCTTTTCTAGGACTGATCTCAAAACTAAAGCTAAAAGAGACATCTTCAGCTACTTTGATTCTTTGATCAATGTCTCCCAAATTGACTTTGAGGATCCCAGACTTGGTCAAGGTCGTAAGATCAATGGGGACAGTCGAAATCTGTTTGATTTTTTTCATTGCTTTGGTTGGTCCAGTCAACTTGACCGAAGAAGGTTCAATTCTGGTGTTAATCAGTTTTAAATCGCGACTGACTTCACCTACAAGATTAGGCACCACACGAACTCTTCTAGTCGTGGTTTTTTGAAATTCAAGTTCAATAGTTTTAGGTTCCACAGAGAGAACTTGAACTCCAAAAGGAGCAGGAATATCATGATCACTGATAGTATGTTCCATCGATGTGTTGGGCTTTAACCTGGCATTTTTTAAATCGATAAAGACTTTCTCTTTTGCAGAGAATAGATTTCTCATGAATGTTCGCGAACCTTTCATCTTGACTGTTACTTCGAGCGGATAATTATTTGAGATGGCTATACTTTCCGGTAACAGATATTCGAGAGGAAGTGTTTTTTCAACCTCAAGTGGCTCTGAATTCAAAACGTAAAACCACAACGTAACAGCAAAGAAGAATGAAAAAAGCTTCAAAAGATGTTTGCTGAATGTTTGGGGTTTGGCCGTATCCATCAGGTTCCTTCTTCAGTTCCCAAATATGGCAAATTTTCGTCCAGCTTGTCATTAAGCCACAACTGCTTGAGGTAATATCTAAGTTTGGATTCCGAGTCACAAAGATAGAATTTTCCACCGACACTTAAATTTATATTCCCTGATTCTTCACTCACAGTGAGTGTAATAGCATCTGTGACTTCAGTGATTCCGAGAGCTGCTCGATGTCTGGTTCCCAGGTGTCTGTCGATCTCAACATTTTTTGAAAGAGGAAGGAAACAACCTGCAGCTGCTATTTTTCCACTAGAGATGACAATCGCCCCATCATGTAATGGTGAACTTGACTGGAAGATGGCATAAATAACATCCGAGTGAACTTTGGAATCCAATCTGGTACCTGTTTTCATGTAATTCAAAAGACCATTTGTTCTTTCAAGAACAATAAGAGCACCAATTTTTTCTCGTGACATTGCACCACAAGCTTCAATCACTTCTTCAAAGTCAAAGTCACTTTCTTTTTTTGTCAAAAAACCTATCAAAGATCGCTTACTGCCAACCGTCGCCAGTGCTGCTCTGATTTGATCCTGAAAGAGAACAACAGCAATGATGAAAAATGAGTCAAAAAAGTGAGCAAGAATCCAATTGAGAGAATACAATTTGAAAGTCAGACCGACCCAAAAAAGAATGAACAACATTCCGATACCAACGAGCATTTGAAGTGCCCGAGTACCGTGAACGATCATCAAGAGCTGATAGATTAGAATCGAGACGATGATGACATCGACTAAATCTTTATAGCTTACATTCTCTAAAATGAGATGAAGAGCGTCCATCATTCCTCCGGATATCCATATCCGATAAATTATTGTATTCTTTGAAAGCTGATCGACAAATAACTGAAAATACTTAAGCTTTGGGATGATCTATGACCTATCAAACTCTCAATGTCCAGACCAATGGCGAATCATTCTATGACATCACAAAAGAATTGAAAAAGTGGTGTTCAGAAAACCTTGCATCTCGCTCAGGTGTTCTTCATCTTTTCATCATGCACACCAGTTGTGCCCTGACCATTAACGAATCCTATGATCCCGCTGCAAGAAGAGACATGGAAAGGTTCATGAAGCATCTGGCGCCCCGAGACCTCGCCTTTATCGAGCACGATGATGAAGGAGAAGACGACAGCCCATCGCATATGAAAAGTATCCTACTCAATCAGAATTTGGGCCTAGTAGTTGAAAAAGGTGAATTGGTTATCGGGACTTGGCAAGGAATATACCTTGCGGAGTTCAGGGATGCCCCTCACAACCGCAAGGTCGTATTGAAATTCATTGAAGGTTAAGCTGCTTCGACATCATCAAAATCATCATCAGATGAATTGGCAATCATCTTACCAGCTTCTTTATTTCCTGAGCTTTCAAGTTCACTGAGAACTTGACGACTCTGAAGGAGTTTTTTCCTCAAGGCCTCTCTGGAAATTCCCATTTCTTTTGCAGCTTTGGACTTGTTCCCATTGTTACGCTTGATCTCTTGAATAATCATCTCACGTTCTACAATGGCAATTCTATCTTTCAAAGAAATTTTCCAATCTGCAACGTGTGGAAGTTCGCCAAACATTCTCTTCTTAGCAGAAGTATCTACCAATGGAGAAGCTGAGTTTTCCATATCTACATCTGTAATGATGTGAGCTTTTGGATTATAAAGAACAGCTCTTTCCACACATACTTTCAACTCTTGGATGTTTCCTGGCCAATCGTATTGCTTGAGTTTCTCAATTGATTTAGGCGAAAAACTCTTAAGGAGTAGTCCTTGTTTTTTACATTCAACTTTCAGAAAGTAATCTGTCAGAAGATCAATATCATCAATTCTTCTTCTCAGTGGCTCGATATAGATGAATGACTTATTGAGATATTCGAAAAGTTCTTTATCGAACTCTCCTGCATCAACCTTTTCACCGAGATCGTCACTTGAAGTTGCAATCGTTCTAAAATCCAGACTGACTTTACTTCCAGGGATTCTTCTATTCTTGATGACATCAAGAAGTTTTCTCTGAATCGCAAGAGGAAGCATCCCAACTTCGTTGAAGATTACTGTTCCCCCCTGACACTTCACCATCGCACTTTCTTCATCTGCACAAGACCAAAGTTGCTTTTCAATGGCCTCATGATCCTTGTCTGCACAATTGATCACATGCTCATTGTTAAGTCCTTTTTGTCCTTCGTAATGAAGAATTTTTGCGAACAATGTTTTACCAACACCTTTCTCTCCTTGGATCAAGACAGGTGAATCGATATCTTTGATTTTGATAATACTGTTTCTAAGTGAAGCTACGTGTGGTGTTTTCCCAATCAAAGCATGTTGTCTATCAAAAGGTGTTGAAAATCTTCTGATCTGAGATTTCTCAGAGATTGGATTGAAACTGTGAAACACAGAAGAAAAAATCAAAGCAAGAACCTTCATCGTTTTTTCATCTTCAACTGTGAATCTATCCTGATTTCTTTTATTGATAACTTCAATAACACCAATAATCTTGTCTTCTCTATTATGGATAGGATGACAAATGATTGACTTGGTTTTGAATGCAAGCTTCTTGTCGAAATCGTCATTAAACCTTGATCTGTCACTATCGGTATCGATATTCAAAGCTACACCAGTCGTAAAAACGGAACCAGCAATGCCTAATCTGTAATCAAACTTAAGCTCGTTCTTTTGTACTCCAAGAGCATTAATAGCTTCAAGTTCATTAGTATCAGGGTTGATCAAAAAGATTGATGCTCTTTGAGCATTCATGATTCTGATCACTTCTTCGAGCATATTGTCGATGAAACCTTCTTTATCCCCAAAATGTGTAATATCTTTAAAGAGAGAAAGAAGTAATGAGAACATTTCAAAACCATCACTGGCCTTGGTGTACTTCTCTTTAAGAGCAGAATCGATCAAACATTCTTTTAGTCTTTCAGAAGAAAAACTTAAAATGTATTGTTCAAGGAATTTGTGAATTCCTTTGTCTTCATCAATTTCCACCCCATAAATGATTTCTTCATCATCGATGGAGTTACTGAAGGCCCTCACCACTCGCCCTTGAAGATCCAAGTGATGCCTTTTGAATTGAAGTGAAATTGTCAATTCAGTACCAACTGAAATTCTCTCCAATGTTTTGAATCCTAGTCCTGTAACTGAGATATCCACGAGTTTGGCATCACCGATGTAAACATCTTTTCCAAGCTCATTTTCTTTTTCGACCAGAAATCTTAGATCATCTGCTTCCTCTACCGGAATACGGAAGGATTGATAAAATTTGAATTCTGAAAAACTTGTCAACATAAGGACTCCTCTAAGTCTCTTTAGATACTTCTAATCCTTTGTCTTTTCGGTAATCTTTTAGAAAAATTTAGAGTTAGTGCCCAACTAATGTGGCAAAATCAAGAATATCAGACAGTTGTAATCAATTATAATTTGTTGCCAGAGGCCGGCTTGCCTTCTTTGTCAGCGACATTCAATCCATTGCTCATATCACGATTGATGGCAGAGTAAATTGCCTTGGAGAAAAGGTTCCAGTATTCACGATGCTTGCGATTGTCACTAGATGGCAACTCTAGAGTGTAGGTAGGTATCCCTCTTTCATTTCCGGCCCAGTTCCCAAGACTTCCAGGGAAGAAAGGATAGTTTTTAATTCGATACCCACTGGCATCTTTAGACATCTGAATAAGGAGCTGATTTGCAGCATGCTCATGTTTGTCTTCCCCATGCTTTGCAGGTCCGTCATAATCCAGAATAGTCAATGGAGCATGAACAGAGATGATCTTGTCTGGAGAATAACGCTTGATCAAATTGACTTGGAAAACGGTTTCTTGTTCACTCAAAGGACGTTTACCGGGATAGCGCCTCTTATCACTTCTATAACGGGTCTTCCAAAGTCTTAGAGCGTCTGCATCCCAATCTTTTGTCGGAAAATTTCTGTTAACATCCACACCCTTGTGGTTTGTTCTCGTTGGTAATTTTTTGAAAAATGAGTCAGGAGCAACCAAAGGGGCCACAACAATCATTTTATTCTTTATATCAAAGGGAGAATTAGGATCATATACCATTTGATCGATACTTCTGATCACATCAAAACAGAATTTTATAGGTGTGATTTCATCTCCATGAACTCCACACATGATCAGCGTGACATTCTTTTTTTCAACATCTGTTTCCTCTCCCCAGGATTTCCAGATCAGAGGTCTACCGAGATACGAATTCCGGACGTGATGCCAATCGTACTGCTCACAGTTGCTTTTTCCCCATCCATACATTTCGAACTTTGAATCCATCAATGAACAATATTTCACAAGTTTTTCAGAAAGTTTCACTTCTGGTTTGACTGGTATGATTTTCTCAGGAGCTTTGAGGATTTTTTCTTGGACAGGCCCAGTCTGAGCAATCTTATTTTCTTTGGTTACTTTTTTGGTCTCGATATCCACCGTTTTGGAGGGATTAAAAAACTGGACACCATCACTCCCACAACCTGATAACAGGAAGCTGGTCAGTAGAATGAATATGAATGATGTCTGTCTTTTCATATGATTTGAGTCCTCTCTTCTCTTAACGGACAAGTACCCTTATGATTATAGGATTCTAACTTATAAAGCTCGGAAAAGCATGAATTTCCTGATTTCAACAACAAAAAATCAACCACCTACGGCCTCTTTGTTCAGGCAGACGGCAGTTGAGTTAGGCCATGAAGTGGAATTTTGGTTCCCGGAAGAGGAACCTCTTGGTACTCGAGACTTCGATAATTTTCTCTGTTTTTATACTGCTCTGAATTACGATGACTCCGACCTCACCCAAGCGATAGAGGCGTTGAATTCACATCCTTTCAATTTTCTCAATCACCCCGCTTCCCTTCTCAAGGTTAGAGGAAAAGACAAGCAAGGTGATCTCTTTAAAAGTCTGAGCCTACCTTATATCCCTTCCTTAATTTTGGAAGGTGATCCTATGGTGAAAAGCGAACTCGTCAAAAATCTTTTTGATTTCGCAGGTAAGATCATCATCAAGCCTTTTAGGGGCAACAAAGGGATTGGAGTGAGCATTTATGAGAATCTCTCCCTGGTAGAAAAAAGACTTCAAGATGATTTCCTGAGATCTGACCAGCGATGGCTGATTCAACCTTGGATGGAAAATACAGGTGAAGTCAGGGTTCTTTTTTACGATAATAATCCACTGCTGGCCTTCAGAAAAAAGAGCGCCGAAGGCTCCTTTCTCAACAACCTGGGACAAGGATCCATGATAGAAGATATTGCCACCAATCAAGTAGACAGAAATTTACTAGAGATGTGTAGCAAGATCGCAGGCCATACTGGGTTAAGATATTTTGCCGCAGATTTTTTGGAGACAGAAAATGGACCGGTTTGTCTGGAAGTCAACACTTCCCCCGGTCTCATTTACACATCGAAATTCTATAAAAGAAATCTTGCTAAAGAAATTCTAGAGCATGAAATCAAAAAGTGATGAAGGTACTTTCAAGAGATAGTAACCAATTCTCTTGAGCGTTCCAACTTGCATGAACTCGTATTTTTTAACATCTTCAGGAGTCTCAAGAAGAATTCCATTTTCCATTCTGTCTTTGATGTTTTGACTTAAAAGATCTGCCACCTCTTTATTATTGTTGCAGAAAAGTCCCATCTCAACACTGAATTTGTAACTTCTTGGATCCATATTAAAAGTACCAATCATTGCGGTCTCATTGTCAAAAACAAAACTCTTGCTATGAGTTCCCCATCTTGATTTATGGATTCCATCACTCAATACTTTGTGCCCAGGCATGATGTTTCCACTGTACACAGTTGGACGTAGCCCCTTGGCAATCCATTTTCCAACTCTGTCATTAAATACAGAAGAAACATAAATCGCATCAGTCGAGTGAAGGCTGTTTGTCAAAAGATCAACTTTAACATTCCTTTCAAGAAGATCATCAAGAATCCCTGTGATTTCATCATTTAAAATAAAGTAAGGACTATCAAATACGACGTGTTCCTTGGCCTCTTTAATTCTTCTGAAAACTTCTTCTCTAACATGCTTATATTTCTTGTCGATGGCCCACATCCCTACACCTGGAACGTCTGAAACAAAAGTAATGTCATTACATGTAGTCGTTACATCCTCTTCAATATCATTGAGAGTCAATGTTTTGATTCTTCTTTTAAAATCAAGATCTTCTTCTGTAACTTTGATGAAATCTTTTGCGGCCTTGACTTTATCTTTCCATCTTTTGAGATCTCCTTGGAAGTTCCAAGTATTTCTCACTCTATTCGTTCTATTGGCCCTTCTGTATCGAAGATCGTTTCTTGCAGGTTTATCAGGTCTGTTCAAAAACTTGGTGGCTTCAGCATTCCAAAGTTTATCAAAGCTCGACTGAATGGTTTTAACGATTGGTCCTTTAACTACAACGTCACGATCGATGAAGTTAAATTCTTCACTTAGATCAAAGTATTCATCTCCGATATTTCTTCCACCAGTGATGGCCTCTTTACCGTCGATAATGAAACTCTTTCTATGATTTCTAAACTGAAAACTGATAAATTGAATAAGTGGAGCATCATTATAGAACTTTACTTCGACGCCATTTTTGATCAACTCGTGAGCATGAAATGGATCGATTTCACCAATAATGAGAAAGTGATCCATTAAAACTCTAACTCTGACGCCTTGACGTGCTTTCTCCACAAGGGCCTGGGTCAAAAGCCTTCCAGAGGTGTCGTCATGGTAAATGAAATATTCCAGTTCAATAGATTTCTCAGCCTTTTCAATCATATCGAGACGATATTGAAGACTGGCCAATCCCTTATTAAGAATTGTCAGTTCATGTGACTCTTTTGAATTGGCATAGAAATCCGACTGCTCTATGGCCTGAAGTGGTGAGCTGAACGTTGCCAGAGTAAGCAAAATTAAAGCTAGGTTTTTCATGGAGACCCTGATTGTTTTTAGTAATATCCGCAAATTGACAGTGCGCACAATATAACATATTGACCTGTCCTCCTGTAGGTTAATAAGAAATTCATGAAATAATTTCAAGCCGCTCCTTAGACACTTTTGCCCCAGATTTGACAAAATTTAGAGGCGTTTGACAGTCCAATTAATGCTATTTAAGGCCCACTCTATACCCCTGATATTACATTCCAGTAGTGGCTATTTTAAGGAAAAACCCAGTTTTTACCGATAAATAGCTCGAACCCCCTTAAACTGAAGAAAAGACAGTATTAATGAAATCGGGTGGAATTTATGAAAGCGCGAGATAAGAAAATGATGAAACTGACTTCCCTACTCATTACAGGATTGTTTGTATCCTCAAGTAGCTTTGCTGTGGTTCTCGACACATCGATCATGTCAGTCTGGGAGAGAATGAGCCAAAGTTTGACAGGAGTGAATTCACCACTTCAAAACCCATGTCCTCCTGAACGGTCACACTGGGTTGGAACGAGCACTAACGTTGGTGCAACTTGCCGTGGGGAAAACGACAATTTTGAAAAGTCTGTCATCGTCAACAATCCTGCTGATTACATTCTTTCTAAAAATGTTCTTGAAGCTAGAAACATCAAAAACGGTCGATTTGATAGTTACTGTAAATATATCGGAACAAATAATAAATGGAACCAAGTTAACAGTGGTTCTAGAGCGACAGTTCAAGACCTGATTAATTACCAATGTTCACAAAACTCATTTTCATGTTCTGATAATCTTGAAAGGAAACTCAGAGATACTTATCAAGAGCAATACGAAAAAGAGATTGCAAAAATTCGCTCTACTGAAAATAGATCAAGAACAGATTTTAGAGGAAGAACTGCTAGTGAGAACTTTCCAGATGCAGATAAATTTTTCGATCAACACCTTAGCAATGCCAAGTTTTATGATGCCAACGGTGGAATTGTAAAAATACCAAAAGAACTACTCGTCGCCATTATGCACGAAGAATCGAAAGGTGTGGTTTACCACAGAGATCCTTATGACTGGGGATTGGGTCTTTTCAGTGTACGTCGGGCTACAAGAAATGTTCAGGTAGATCCAAATACTGGAGCAGTCATCGAAGCTCCTGGTGCTGGAAACTTGGCCGATGAAAATTTAAACAAAGAAAATTCACTTTATAGCCCTATTCATAATCTTGAGAAATTTATTCATGTCTTTCAATTAAAATACAATGATTTTCAAGCAGCTTTCAATGGTGCTAATGGATCACTAAACTTCAGTAGTCTTTCAAAACAAGAACAATTTAAATTCGTACTCACTTCACTTCAAATGGGAAGTGGAAATATTTTTAAATCATATGACAGAATGGTCTCTTTCAATAAGGCCATGAATTGTAATTCATGTGAAGCCTTCAAAAAGCAAGGAAGTTCTTGTGGAACTTTAAGAACCAGCTGTAGTGCACCTGTTGCAAACAAGTGTGGAAAAACAGTGCCAGAGAATTTTGATATTCTTATTAGATTTTCAAACTTCACAGCACATGAATCAAACCCTGAATTTCAAGAACACTTTTCTTGTTCTAAACAAAAACTTTGGCCAGGAGAAATGGGAGCTGACAGTGTTGGTCCGTGTAACCTTGCGTTGACCAAATCAAAGACCTATAGGATAATGGCAGGGTATCAATGCGCAATTTAATCCATGGAATGGAAACTGTTTAAAAGAATTACGTTACTATTTTTATTTATCTTTTCACTTTCTACTCAGGCCGCAATTTATGATATTGGCAGCCTCGGAAAGAAGAGAGTGGAATATCTCATCGAATCAAACTCCATTGAGAAGCTGAAAACATTTCTTGAAAGTGGAATCACTGCCCCAAACATCCCTACTAGAATCGTTGAACGTTACAAGAGTGAAAGAAAAACAGTCTTGATGTACCAACAAATTCTTTCAGGCGGAGCACTTGAGATCAGAAGCCTCTTGAAGAAAAAATATACTGAGTACGTCAATTATGCAAAAAAAGATATAAATGAAGTCGGATTTCGAGTGAAGTATGATGAAGCTCTCTACCTTCACTATCTATCAAGACAATTGAACGACAAATCCAGAGATGATGAAATCGACAGTTTCTCTTATCTACTTCTTTTCATTTCAAACAGACTGGCATTCAGTTATGAAAAGGCACTTAAAATTCATGAAGCTTTGAAAGACCAGACGCTCAAGAAAAAATATTCTTCAATTCTTCAAAAATTT
>SBGE01000012.1 GCA_006226755.1 Deltaproteobacteria bacterium
ACTGCAACAACAACGTTACTTTGCTCAGTTTCAGCAGTTACCATAAGGAATGGCATTTTCTTGAAACGTTCATCAGCTCTGATTTTTCGAAGAAGGTCAATTCCTTGCATTTGAGGCATGTTCCAGTCAGAAACGATAAACTCAAAAGGAATTCCTGCAGCTTGTGCTTCTTCAATCATAGGCCATGCAGTGGCGCCATCATCGGCCTCGTGAAGGTTTGTGAAACCCATTTTTTTAAGCATGTTTTTAACGATCTTCCTCATTGTAGACATATCATCAACAACAAGAATTTTCATATCTGCTTTGAGACCCATACTAACTCCAGTTAAGCTGCGGCTTTAAAAGAACCTGTTTTAAACATATCTAAAAAATTTTCATATAGATTCTTGCCAAAATCAACAGACATGGCGTCTTTATTTTCTCTAAATACGTTGCAGGAGTTTGATATACCCAGAGTATTAGGGTCAATCTTTCCTGCTGCCAATTCTACAAACTCGCTGACAAGACCTATGACCAGGGCCAATTGGTCAATTTTGTCACCTGCTTTTGCCGCAGGATGTCCTTTGCCAGAGACTCTTTCATGATGATCTTTGATAATTTCCATAACCCTGGGATCAAGCTCAACACCTGACTTTCTAATCAAGTGAGTCGCAAAATTTTGATGCTTCTTGAGATAATCTTTACCTTGCTCATTCAACTCACTGTGGCTATTCTGAGAAATTTTCACAGGCATTTGGGTGTAGCCTAGGTGCGAGAAAAAAGCTCCGCATACCAGAATGGCAAGTGTTTCATCATCTCCAACTCCCAATATTTTGGAGAAGAAGTAGGAGAGAGAAACTGTTCTATTTAGTTCATTGTCTTCATTCAAAAACTTTTCACCCAAATGAGCGGCCAAGCTCATAGTGTGATTGGTTCGCAAACTAAAAGACATGATTTCATCTTTGGCCCTTGCAATTAGTTTTGAGAAGTCTTCAGTAGAAGCAGCTTCTCCAAGAGCTTCGCTTGGAATAAATTTTTCCTTTTTCAGCTTCTCTTTCAATTTATCTTGAGCAGTACTTCCTTTGATGTTCAAACCTGATTTAAGCGGGGCTGGAGAGTTACTGACTTCAACATTGTAGCCTTGTTCAACACTATGGGCCCTAATCTTATCTTCTCTGATTTGCATCGATCTGGTGAAGGTCAATTTTTGACGTTCGTTGATCGCGATAACAGCACCTTTTTTCACCAAATGAATCAAGAATGCTCGTTTCTCTTTTGTCAGAGGGCTATTCGCCTGAAGAAAAGGTGAGTAGGTGTTTTTAAATGGATTATAAATATACAAATGGAAAGGAAACAGAGATTGTTTCCCTAGCATGTTTGCTTCAATGTGAAAAAAGACTTTATTGCTCATCAGCTTGCCTTCTTTCCAAAGAGTTTACCGAGAACTCCCGGCTTTTTAGGTTGTTCATTCACTACTTTTACATGTGAATCGAGGAATATGCCACGTGCACCCTCTACTATTACTTCAATTGTTTTGGAGTCATCTTCAACCATTTTTTTGCTAAAGTGAGCTACAAACAATCCAAGAGGGGTGACACCATCAAAATATGGGAAGAAAAATGTTACTTCCTCTGCTTGGAAAGTCGGGTCACTCCATTCTGGAAGACCTTGCTTTAGCCAAGCTGCACTATTCTCATTCATTTTCTGGCTGGCCTTGATGGGATCAAGTCCTGCATATGAACTTAGATCCAGCTTAGATCCATCACTTTTACAAAATAGTGACCACTCAGCTCCCTTGGATATGATAGTTTCAGCAATCTGATCGAGGATGATTGCTGGAGATTTCTTGCCTAAGTAGAGATCTAGTACAGAGACCAGATCATCCAGACCTCTTGGTACAGCTTCGACGATAGGGATGTCAGCTGTTTCAAGACCTCCATCTTTGGCAGCAGATTTCTCTGGAACAGGAACGCCTTCTTTTATTTCCATTCCTGTGCCATTAGCACCTTCTCTGTCTGTCGAAATGCCACCGAATTCATCGTTCAGTTTTCGATAGTCGATAGTTTGCTCACCCCAATCTTTAGGGCCGGCATATTTGATCTCTGAACCAGTTTTTGCGAGCAAAGATTCAAAAGCAGATTCGTCTTCTCCACTTTTCTTTTTTGGATCAGCAGCTTCCATAACAGGGGCTTGCTTTTTAACCCCTTCAGCTGTTTCAAAGCTATAACCCTTTTCTTTCTTACGATATTTGTCTTCTTCTAAGGAATCAGCTTTGGGATTCTTGGCTTTTTCCTCTTCTTCATCTTGTTTCTTCTTACGACCATAGAAGCCATCGATTTGATCGGCCTTGAATCCGTCGCCTTTACCATTCATGCCGTTTTTAGAATCTTCTTTCCAGCCTGTGGTTTCTTTTTTCTTTTTATCAGCATCAAGAGATAGAGTGCCGTCTTGTTCGACATCATCGTGAGAATTCTCTGCTTCTTGTTTGTCTTTCTTTTTGCCCCAATGGGAGTCCATCTGGTCTGCTTCTGAGCCTTCGCCGGACATTCCTTTCTTGGACTCTTCTTCCCAGCCTTCAGTCTTTTTCTTTTCTTTATCTTTTGCCAGGCTTAAAGGGGATGAAGAGTCTTTTTCAGTATCTTCAGAGTTCTCTTCGTTCTTTTCTTTTTTACGACCATAATAACCTTCAAGCTGGTCAGCTTTTTGACCTTTGCCATCGTAATCTTTTTTACGTTCGGCAGCTTGTTGTGTCTTACCACCTAGGTTACCAGCTTGTCTCTCCGCTGCTTGTCCAGTTTTCCCATCAAGATTACCAGCTTTTCTCTCTGCTGCTTGTCCAGTTTTTCCACCAAGGTTTCCAGGTTGTCTTTCTACACCTTCTTTGGATTTTCCAGCTAGATTACCTGGTTGTGCTGCAGCACCTTCTTGAGTTTTCCCCTGTAGATTACCGGCTTTTCTATCTGCTCCATCTTTTTGGTCACCTTCAAGGTTTCCTTTTTTCTCTTCTTGAAATTTGTTTTTACCTGCGAGATTGTCAGGTTGAGCAGTTGCACCATCTTGAGTTTTTCCTTGAAGATTACCAGCTTGTTTTTCAGCGCCAGATTTATTTTTACCTTCGAGACTTTTGAGTTGATCAGCAGTTTTGCCTTCGCCTTCGTAGTTTCCACCTTGATCTGACTCTTTGAAGTTATTTTTACCTGCTAAATCTTTTAATTGATCAGCAGTTTTGCCTTCGCCTTCGTAGTTTCCACCTTGATCTTCTTCTTTGAAATTGTTTTTCCCTGCAAGGTCTTTGAGTTGATCAGCAGTTTTTCCTTCACCCTCGTAATTTCCACCTTGATTTTCTTCTTTGAAATTACTTTTTCCTGCAAGGTCCTTCAGTTTATCTGCTTCTTTACCTTCACCCTCGTAGTTTCCGCCCTTAGCTTCTTCTTTGAAATGTCCTTTCCCTTCGAGATCTTTCATCAAAGCTTCTTGAAAGTTTGCTTCACCTTCGAGATTTCCACCAAGCTCCTCACGCATTCCCTTTAATTCATTCATTAAGGCATCAGGATCTTCGTCGACATATTTTGGCATTGCAGATTCTGGTATTGCGCCAGCATCAAGTTCTTCATCATCGTCAGACATGTCAAGTGAAAGACCTTCTTTCATCAGGTCTTTGAGGTTGTCTTTTGGATCTTTTATTTTTCCGGCTTCACCAATCAATTCTTCATTGAGTTCATCTTTCAGTTCATCAATACTTTTTGATTTCGTATCTTTTTTCCCATAGAGGTCTGAAGCATCTAGTTCATTTTCATCCCTCTTAATTCCTTTTTCGACACCCTGCTTGTCCATGTCATTGAACTGATTATCTCCGTCAGCGTTGAATGTCTTATTCATCTCAGCTTCTTCTTCCGATCTCGTTTTAATGGCACGCAGATGAAGATTTACTTTGTAGCTCAGAGTACGTTGTGGAATAGGTTCAACAGCACATTCAGTAAGACCAATCTTTGTTAGCTTTTGCTGAACTTTCCATGGAAGTTGTTTTGGACTCAAAAGAATAATTTTTAGATTATTTCTTTTGATAATATTTTTACAAGTTTGAAGGATTTGGGCACATTTTTTTGGTGAACTTGTAATAGTTAAACTTTGACCAAGAGTTGGAAGGACTTGTGTCACTTCTGCAACGTTTTCTAGTTCAAAGATTTCCAGACTTTCTGCGCTAGCTTTCTCTTTGTATTCATCAAGAAGCTTTTGTAGGGCATCCGAAAGTGGGTGAATGAAGATGAAGGGTTTCCCATTTTCCATGCTGTTCTTATCGTCATTTTGGGCCTTCTGATTAAGGATTCTCTTCCTTTATAGTGTAAAAAATCTGTGACAAACCGACCATTTTACTCCAGTGAAAAATCGGAAAAAAAGTTCATTTTTTTTCTTAAGCTTTTCCATAGAGCTCCGAAACGTTCTCTGAACAAGGAATACATCAAGTATTAAGTTCAAAAAACAAATTTAAATCGAACACGGAAGTTTGTTGATCCTCACGGTAAGGGGTTCAGTTCCAGAAAGGGAACAGAAGAAACCAAGGAGGAATTAATGGGTTTTCGTATTAACACAAACGTTGCGTCTCTCGCCGCCCAACGTACGCTCTCACAGAACAACATCGGCATGGAAGATTCCCTTGGGAAGCTATCTTCTGGTTCGAGAATTACAAAGTCTGCTGACGACGCTGCTGGATTGGCAATCTCTGAAAAATTGAAATCATTCATGAGAGGTACTAAACAAGCTGAAAGAAACGCCGGTGACGGTATTTCTATGATTCAGATTGCTGAAGGTGGCCTTAATGAGGTTTCAAACATTCTAACAAGGCTAAGAGAACTATCAGTTCAAGCCGCTTCAGACACAGTAGGTGATGCTGAAAGAAAATTTACTGACCTGGAATACCAAAACTTGAAGCAAGAAGTTCAAAGAATTTCTCAAGTGACAGAGTTCAACGGTAAAAAGCTATTGAACGGGTCTGGCGACAAGTATGACTTCCAGATTGGTATTAACAATGATGAGTTCCAGGATAGAATTTCATACAATGCTCAATTGACAAACTCAACGCTTGAAAGCCTTGGGATTGATAGTTTGAATGTGGGTGATAAAGATGGAGCAAGAGAGTCTCTAGCTTCTCTTGACTCGGCCATTCAAAACATCGCTGGTCAAAGAGCCGAACTTGGTGCTGTTCAAAACAGACTAAGTTCAACAATTCAAAACTTGCAGGTTAACAATGAAAACCTTTCTGCTGCAAATTCACGAATCAGAGACACTGATTACGCTGAAGAAACAGCTAAGAGAGCTAAGCTTAATATCCTGCAAAATGCTGGTACTGCGGTTCTTGCTCAGTCAAATGGTCAAGGTTCTGCGGCCCTCAAACTTATTGGTTAATTCAAAGATTAT
>SBGE01000082.1 GCA_006226755.1 Deltaproteobacteria bacterium
TTATGATGCTCTTAACAAAGCTATTTCCAAATCCACTGGAGATGTCATAGGGTTTATGCACTCTGACGACTCATTTTACTCTGAAGATTCCTTGAGAAAAATATCTGATTATATGCAACTCAACAATTTAGACGGTGTATGGTCAGATTTAATATACACCAAGCATGATGGTAAAATTTTAAGAATATGGAAAAGTTGTCCTTTCCAAGAAGACCTTTTGAAAAAAGGATGGATGCCTCCTCATCCTACACTCTATCTAAAGAAGTCTGTCTATGATGAAATCGGAGCATTTGACCTACAGTATAGAATTGCTGCTGATTATGATTTTATTGTTCGACTATTCTCTTCAGGAAAATTCAAACTTGGATACCTTCCAGAACTCACTGTAAAAATGAAGCATGGAGGAGCTAGTAACAGAAGTATAGGAAACTTGATCGAAAAAAGTAAAGAAGACTTTCGCATTATCCAAAATCATAAAATCGGTGGACTAACATCCCTACTTATCAAAAACTTTAGCAAGATAGGTCAATTCTTATAGTGTTGCGCATGGCGCGTCGCCTCAGTATGTGACACTTACTGACAACAGTTTTAAAATCGTTAAAGTATGACAATATTAAACCGTTCAACATTTTCAACGTTTCAAAAAGTTGTAGATACTCTTTCGTGTCTGATCTTTTTCTTTTTGGCATACGTGATCCGCTTCGAATATCTCGAGGGTGGTCAGCAAGGAATTGAATGGACATTCATTCAAATGGCTCCAGTTCTAGTTTTTTCTACACTTTATTCCTTTCACAAGAATGGACTTTATCGGCCACAGCGATTTACCTCTAAATACTATGAAATTCTTAGTGTAATGCGTGGAAATATTGCCGGAATCATTGGTTTCGTCATAGTGCTTTATTTCTTTGGTGAAGAAAGACTTTCAAGGCTTACAATTCTAATCTATGGAGCAGTTTCAACCCTGGGCTTCATCATCATCAGACTTCTTGTTAGAAACTTCCTTAGAACAATTCGAGAAAAAGGCTACAACCTTAGACACGTCCTTTTGATTGGAAACAGCAATCAACTTGTTGAGTATGTTCATACGGCCAGGCATTTCAAAGACAGCGGAATCAGATTCTTAGGCTGGATTGATTCTCAAGGAATTGCTAAAGAGCACGACGTTCCAGAAATTGAAATTTCCTATGATGAGTATAAGAAATCGAATACTCCTGATGCCATCGTCATGTCCTACGCCGGAGTCGATAGCGCAAAGTCACAAGATTTCATCAAGACTCATTACAACGACGTCGTCCCCATTCAAATTCTTCCCGATCTTTCTTACTCCATGGTTGGCCATCAAGTAGAAGATTTTGGCGGAATTCCAATTCTAGGGGTGAATCAACCTTCACTTAACCCGATCGAACTTTTTCTAAAAAGAGTCTTTGAATTCACAGCAACGCTCATTGGCCTATTGATCATCTCGCCATTGATGCTTTTGATTTCCATTGCCGTCAAACTCTCCTCCCCAGGGCCTATTTTTTATGGACAGGAAAGAGTTGGGCACGATGGACGCACATTTAAAATGTGGAAGTTTCGCTCCATGAAAATGGCAGATGACGACACTGATAAGAAAGAATGGTCAAACAAAGAAAACCCACGGAAAACGAAAGTAGGAGATTTCTTAAGACGAACGAGCCTTGATGAACTACCACAACTATGGAATGTTCTGGTGGGAGATATGAGTCTAGTTGGACCAAGGCCAGAGCAACCTTACTTTGTTGAAAAATTCAGACACGAAATTCCTGGCTATATGCTCAAACATAAAATGAAACCAGGAATCACTGGCTGGGCCCAAGTCAACGGTTGGAGAGGAGACACATCTCTTCACAAAAGAATTGAATGCGATATCTACTATATCAAGCACTGGTCATTTTGGTTTGATATTAAAATTTTGTTTCTGACGTTCTTTAAAGGCTTTATTAACAAGAACGCTTATTGATTATTTGAATTTATTGAAATCCCCATCAAACGGACCAAACTTCTTTTTTAAATAATAGCGCCAAGCGAGCATCGCCATCTTGTTGTCGAGATATTTGGTGCGAGTGTGATTGTAACGCTCTTTATTTCCAATCAGTTTGTAGAAAAGACGACCGAAAAAGCGACGGATCATTTTTAGGACAATCGAAAATTGGCGAGGAAATTCGGAATAGAGAATGAGTTTAGCTTTTTTAACTCCTCTAAAGTTCTTATCGATAAAGAGCAGTCTATTGCGTTCGCAGTAGAAAGTTGAGTGAACGGAATGAGTGAAAGACTTGGAAATCTTATGCCAGATTTTTGCATATGAAATCGTATAGAGTTTCACACCTTGACGACGAATACGAAATTCCCAATCGGTCTCTTCGTAATTTAAGAAAAATCTTGCATCAAAGAGTCCGTATTCTTTATAAATCTCTGCCGAAAAAAAGAGTCCAGCTCCGATGATGTGATCAACTTTATTAAAGCCATCTTTTTTCCAAATGGGATAGTTTTGAATGGGAACCATCTCACCTTTGAGTAATTCCCACAGATGACCATCGTGCCAAATTTCCTCGGGCGAATCATAATAATACATTCGAGGAGCAAGAACTAAATCCACTTCCCCAAGACGAGTGTGGGCATCCAAGAGTTTACTTAAACACTCAGGGTCAACTGTTGTATCGTTATTGAGAAGAAAAATGAATTCAGCCCCGGCCCGTACGGCAAGCTTAACAATTTTGTTTGCCCCACCCGCAAAACCGTCGTTCTTTTCGTTTTCAATCAAATAGATTCGATCACCAAGAGCGCGAAGTTTTTCTAGGGAATCATCAGTTGAACCATTATCAATGACGAAGATTTTAAAATCATCGAAAGTCGATTTCTCTAATGACTCGATACATTCCAAAGTGTCTTCAAATCCATTCCAGTTGAGAATGGTGACCGCAACCTTCATTGAAGCTTCTCCAACTCATTTGAAAGCTGACCAGCATCAACTTCCAAATCCGCAAACCTAGCACTCTCCTCGGGGTTGTTACTAGGACATGAAAGATATGAGTATTTTACTCCAAGAGCGAGACACAGGTGATAATAAGTATTGTAAAACTTACTATTTTCTCTCTCCCCTGTTTCACGGATCAGACCCCATTTGTCTTTTCGAAGTTCCAAGACATGAGTCCCGGACTTCATCCAAAGAATATTGGTAAGACCTGCTCCATGCAAAGTGACAAGGGACTTGGTTTGGTTGAAAAGACCTACTTGCTCTTCAAAGCTTAAATCTTCAGCGAAAATGGTTTCGTATTCATACTTTTTCAAAACGGCTTCGACTTCTTTGGCGTTAATGATCTTTCTTTTCGGCGCTTTTTGTCTGGAGACATAAATCTTTCTTGTGGGTTCACTCTGATCTTTAAAAAGAGCATTCACTTCCTGGATCAAGGCCTCGCGGTGAAAGTCAGGCTCCCCTGGAAAATCACAGGTATAGAGATTTGGAACAAGGGCCCTGGTTTTAGGTTCTAAAAAAAGTATGTCTTTAATACCAATTTTTGAAAGACTAGTTAGAATATGAGGCTTTCGATGGCGCTCAGAGAGAACCAAGGTAAAGTCACTGACTTCTTTTTTAATCCTTAAAAGCCTGGTGAAATTTTCCACAAACCAGTGGTAGTACTCAGTTCCCCAATGATCGATGACTGAGACATAATTTCCAGCAGGAAGGTCGATCTTCTTAAAGGTCACATCCCGCTTCATCACCGTCCACCACTTATAAATGGAGAGCATGCCAGGATCTCGAATCGAAGGTCTGAAAAGTCCCTCGTCCGTGAAGATCGATCCATCTTCGTAAAGTTTGGCATCTTTGATTTTGTAAACATTAAGAGCTGGGATGGTAAATGAACTTTCACCATCAATCAGATCGACATCAATTGGGTCATAATTTAAGGGCAGTGGCCTCTCCATAGGATAGGCCGGGTCAGTAGCGATGATCTCGATTTGATTTTTCACTTGTGAATTCTAACAAGGGCAAACTGATCATTCTAGAGAATTCAAATGCTTGTAGTAGGCCTTGTCTCCTTAATATTGCGACGTGCAGTCACAGGAGGGACTATGCCCCGAATTTCAATGTTTTATGGAATCACAGTTTATATGTACTGGTATGACACCAAAAGACATAGTACACCTCATTTTCATGTACGCTACGCTGGAAATTTTGCAGTGTTCGACTTTGATGGCCAATGCTTAGATGGTAAAATACCAAAAAGGGCCGAGCGGCTTATTATTGCTTGGGCCAGAGAGCGAAGACTAGAGCTTGAGTATGCTTGGCTTAAAGCAACTTCAGGAGAAATGATCCCATGGATACAACCCTTGAACTAATTCAAAAAGTGAAGCCGTTAGACTACAAAAAAGTTCTGATTGAAACCGCTTCTAAAAGATACTACTCAGATTTAAGTGAGTTCGAATCGGTTCAATGTTTTCCTGAATCATTGGAATGGAATGATGTTTCAATTGATAGTGACGGAGTGGATTTAATTTGGGGGTGTCGCTTTGAAGTTCATGTCACTCAAGTGATTGACTGCGCTTACAAAGTTGAAGACCTCCCCCAAGTCAGCTAGGATCTAATCCCCTTCAAACTCAATCAGAGTAAAGACTTCGTGCCCATGCTTTTTGATTTTTTCCCCACCCTTGAGGTCTGGAAGATCAATCACGAAAGCACACTCAACCACTTCAGCGCCGATCGTCTCAATCAGTTTGATAGCAGCCAGTGCAGTCCCACCGGTGGCCAGAAGATCGTCCATCAAAAGAATACGACCACTTTTATCGACCGCATCGAGATGCACTTCCAAAGTGTCTGTGCCGTACTCAAGTTGGTACTCCTGAGAAATAGTTTCTCCTGGAAGTTTTCCCTTCTTTCTTATAGGAATAAAGCCTTTGCCCATCTTATAAGCGAGGGCGGCACCAAGAATAAAGCCTCTGGCCTCAATACCAGCGATGGCATCGATATGCAGATCTTTATATCTCTCGTAAAAAGCATCGATCGTGGCCGAAAAACCTTCCGGGCTTTTGATCAATGTCGTGATATCACGAAACATGATTCCTTCTTTTGGGTAATGGGGAATGGTGCGAACGAGAGATTTCAAATCCACTTTGGGCTCCAAGTTTGGTTCATTTTTGAAAAAGCCAATATACCAATAGAGCACTGTGTGGACAACATGATGAATACTGATTCTGGGGAGTTAGACGAATTGCGGTCACAATTTGTGACCGCAATCTCTGTAAACGACTGGAATCACATGAGAAGAACTCCTCCAATGCTTTTCACTGAAAATGGAATTGCGATGCTTTAGTTCTGTACTTCGAAGTCCAAAGGCGATCCAAGTAAACATCTCCATCATGAGAAT
>SBGE01000222.1 GCA_006226755.1 Deltaproteobacteria bacterium
GTTCGAGAATCAAAAAAGTATTTTTCAATAATAAAAAGAATGAGACTTCACTTATTTCGTTTGAAGGCGAATATGAAGACCATAGAGTTTGGGGATTTCTAAGTCTCGCCAGCTCCAAGGGGAATGCTGGAAAACAGCAGTATCTTTTTGCTAACAAAAGAATTTTTCACGATAAAGCACTTCATCAGGCCGTTCTCAGAAGTGCCGAAAAGATTTGGCCCCCTGGAGAAAAGGGACATTATGTTCTTTTCATAGACGCTCC
Source organism: Deltaproteobacteria bacterium (assembly GCA_006226755.1). Taxonomy (GTDB): domain Bacteria; phylum Bdellovibrionota; class Bacteriovoracia; order Bacteriovoracales; family Bacteriovoracaceae; genus M0603. The sequence goes on from SBGE01000222.1 coordinate 263, forward strand.
TCCTGCTGCTGTGGATGTTAATGTTCATCCGAACAAAACACATATCAAATTTTTCAAAAGTGGTGTGATTTATTCATTGGTATCAAGTGCCATCAGTAAATCCTTGATGTCTCAATCAAAGCCTATGAGTTCACATTCTCAACAAAGTTTGAATACTCCCGACATGGAATTCAAAGATGCGATGGAATTTGATTTTTCACCTTCCCCCATATCGCAAATGACTGCCCATCAATACAATTTTCAAGATATCCCTACAGGTTTTCTTGAAAAAACAATTGAAAAGAATTCGGCATTTTTGAGTTTGGCAGATGATTATTTTATCTATCAAAAAAACAATATTTCTTATCTCGGACTCTATACAAAAGCCTATCTCTGTTTTTTTAACAAAGTATTTTCCGAAGAGTGTTCGACATCTGATGTCATCCCTCTTCTCATTTCTGAACCTTTTGAAGCTGGCAAAAACATTGATTATCAATGGATCGACTCTTTCCGCTTTTTTGGATTTGAATTTGAAAAACTTGAAGACGGATTGCTTGTTTTAAGATCAATCCCAGAGGCCCTTTCAGGACTTTCTCTCAAAGACTTTTTAAATCCACTCTTGAAAATTCTACTTGAATCACCATTGATGTCTTCTCCAAAAGAAGCTCTTACTTCAATTGAAAAAGTCTCAATGGATAATGTTCACAAACGTGCCCTCATGGAAAAACTTTCTTTTGATGAACTTATAAAAGTCGGTGTCCTCCTCGAACTTAATGCAACCAAATTATCCAAGCTGCTAAAGTGACCGCCTCTACAAAAAAAACAATCATTGTTTCAGGTCCTACGGGTTGCGGTAAAACCAGTACAAGTATTGAAATTGGAAAAAAATTAAAGGCAAATGGGATCGAATCAGTAATTGTTAACTTCGATAGTCTTTGCTTTTATAAAGAACTCAATATTGGCACTGCCAAACCAACCAAAGAAGAGAGAGCTCAACATCCTCATTCTTTGATTGATATTGTTTCAATCCAAGATGATTTCAATTCTTCTCACTTCATTAATCTAGCTGAACAAGAGATTGAAAAGCTTCACTCAAATGGAATTATTCCCATTTTAGTTGGTGGAAGTGCCTTCTATTTACGTGCTCTGGTAAAAGGCATGTATGAAACTGAAGCCACTCCCGATTCCATAAAGAAAGAGATTGAAGAGATTGCAAAAAAAGATCGTCTGCCAGGATTAGTCAAAAAACTTGAAGAACTTGACCCTCAAGCTATGGAAGCACTCCACCCAAATGATGAATATCGTATTACTCGGGCACTGGAACATTGTATGACTACTGGACAAAAGTGGTCAGAGCAAAAGAAGCTAAAAGATGAAATCGATCCCTACGATCTTGAAAACAACATAGACAAAGACTGGGAAATTTTCCACATTTACCTCAATTTAAGCAAAGAGGAACATTACCCATTAATCGAAAACCGTGCTCGAAAAATGGTTGAATCAGGCCTGGTTGAAGAAGTACAAAAGCTTCTAAAACAAGGTTATACCGGTGAAGAGAAGGCCATGGGTTCTATTGGTTACAAAGAAGTTGTCGCATGGCTTGGTGAAGAAACACAGAATAAAGAATCACTGATCGATCAAATCTTCATCCACACTCGTCAGTTGGCAAAATCCCAGAGAACATTCTTCAATAAAATTCATCCAAAAATAGAATTTCATCCTTTACATGATCAAGAAAAAGTCCAAAGTGAAGCCTTGAAATTTGCTACTCATTAGACGACTCATTCCGTCAATCTTTCTCAACCTAATCCTAATATTTCCCGGTATTTGAGGGATAGTAAATTTGTTAAAATCAACATATACCTGAGTGAAAAGAATTTAATTGAGGCCTCTATGAACAAAAAACTCAAGATCATCATCATTTCTGATGGAACCGGGGAAACTGCAACTGCAATTTGTCGTGCAACCATGGCCCAGTTCAAAGATAGAGATGTCTATTTCACTCGATATAAAAACGTTCGAAGTAAAGATCAAATCGACGCGGTTTTTACAGAAGCTGCGATTCACCACGATCTGATTATCTACACAGTTGTTCAGGCCGAACTTAGAGAACATATTGCAGAACTTTCCAGAACAAAGCATGTCAGGACTCTTGATCTTCTAGGACCTGCACTCACAGCTTTTTCAAATTATTTTGAACAAGAACCAAGTAATGAACCAGGTCTCCTCCATCAAGTAAATGATGATTACTTCAATAGAGTTGCCGCCATGGAATTCACTATGAATCACGATGATGGCAGAAATGTTGAATCATTGCATCTTGCAGACATCATTTTGGTAGGAATCAGCCGAACAAGTAAGACGCCACTTTCAGTTTACCTCTCTCACAGAGGCTATAAAGTGGTCAATATACCTATTATTCTTGATCAAGCACTTCCTGAACATTTGTACAAAATTGATCAAAGAAAAATATTTGCACTCACCATTAACCCAGACGCTCTTAGTGAAATCAGAAGACGTAGACTTTCACAACTGGGCGCTGGTCAACACACCGGTGATTATGCAAGTCAGGCCAAGGTATCTCAGGAAATTGAGTACGCGGAAAATCTTTTTGACCAAAATAAAAGATGGCCGGTGTTTAACATCACAGGGAAGGCAATCGAAGAAACAGCTGCTGAAATCATGAAACTTTTAAATATGAGAAAAAACAACATCTTCAAGCAAAGCAAGGAATAAGATGTCTGTATTTGAGCACTTTCCAGAAATTTCTCTGCACTTCTCCAAGAGTCAGGGGACTCCTATTTTTAATGAAGAAGGTATTAAGCTCGGAGTACTCAACGACTTCTTCGTCGATTATGAAGAAATTTATCCTGTCGTTCTCGCAATTCAATATAAAAAGAATAAACAATTTTTTTATATCCATTGGAACGATATCAAAACTTTTAGCTATAAAAAAATTGTTGTTCGAAATGGTTCTAATGTTGGTCGTTCACGAACCTATCCCAAAGCAAGTAAAACAAAAGTCATAACTTCCCTTTTGGCGAATCAGTTTCAAGGCGACACTGTTGAATACCCAGCTTTGGGAAAAGTCATTCTCGATCGACAAATTGTTGATACCAGTGGGAAGAAAGTTGTTCGTGTAAATGACATTCAGTTCATAAAAACAGGAAAAAACTTAAGAGTAACTCATGCATCGATTGGCATTCGCTCCATGATGAGAAGACTTGGTTTTGAACCTGTTGTAGATGGTGTCGTTAAGATAGTCAAACCAAAGGCGAAATATCTCAGTAAAGAATCTCTGATCAACTGGAAGTACGTGCTCGCCCTTCCTGATAAATCAGTTCAATCTAATGTCAAAGTAAGTTTAAATACTGAACAAATTGAAGAACTCCATCCATCTGATATTGCAGATATTTTAGAGGAGTTGGACAATCACTCAAGAGATGCCCTCTTTAATGATCTCGATCCAAAAATTCAAGCGGAAGCTCTAGCCGAGGTAGATGAAGACGTTCAAAACTCAATTCTTAAGAATAAAAATCCTGAAGAGATGGCTAAGATTCTCGAAAATATGGATACCGATGATGCTGCAGATATTCTCGAGGATATGGATGAGGAAAAGGCAGAACAGATTCTTTCCAATATTGAAGATGAAGAAATCCAAGAAGAGATTTCAGAGCTACTTGAGCACAAAGAAGACTCTGCAGGTGGTCTAATGACCACTGAGTTATTTGAAGTTTCAAAAGATCTAACTAGATCAGATGTACTGAAGCTTATCCAAGAAAAGCATGAAGAACTAGAGAGTATCTACGACCTTTATATTATTGACGACGAATATAAACTTCTTGGAACACTTGAACTTCGAGATCTTTTGATTCAAACAGATGACGTTACCTTGGGTGAAATCATGAGAACCAAACACATGACCCTCGTTTCACCAGCAAGTCACTGGAAAGAAGTTGCAGAAGTCATGGATAAATATAATTTGATCAATGTTCCAGTCGTCGATGATAGTGGGGAACTTTTGGGGATTATCTCTGTGGACGATATTCTCCACAGGTTATTGGACGAATAATGGCCGAAGAGAGAACCAAAAAACACAAAACAATGTGGGCCAAGTTCATCGTATTGATGGGCATTGTCGGTCCCGGCCTTATCACTGCCAATATTGATAATGATGCTGGTGGAATTGCCACCTACTCTCTTGCAGGTGCCCAAACAGGATATAGACTCCTTTGGGTTCTATTTCCAATAACGGTGGCCCTGATCATGGTTCAAGAGATGTCTGCAAGAATGGGAATTGTCTCAGGGAAGGGTCTTGCCGACCTCATTCGAGAAAGATTCGGATTAAAAATAACTTTCTATACCGTCATTCTTTTAATCTTCGCCGATCTAGGCAACACTATGGCCGAGTTTGCGGGGATTGCTGCCGCTGGTGAAATTTTCGGTATATCCAAATACATCTCAGTTCCAATCTGTTCCGTCTTTGTCTGGCTCCTGGTCATCAAGGGAGATTACAAAGTAGTGGAAAGAGTTTTTCTCGCAGGTTGTACAGTCTATCTTGCGTACATTGTTTCAGGATTCATGGCGAGTCCAGATTGGAAAATGGTCATGACTTCAGTCGTTGTTCCAAATTTTACAGAAATCAAAGAATCTGACATGCCTATCATTGTTGGTCTAATGGGGACGACCATCACACCATGGATGCAGTTCTATATCCAATCGGCAGTTGTAGAGAAAGGAATCAGTATCAAACATCTCTGGGAATCCAAAATTGATGTTATTGTCGGTTGTCTTTTCATGTTCATGGTTACACTTTTCATTATTGTCAGTTGTGCTGCCATTATTTATCCAAGTGGTGTATCCATTACGGGTGCTGCAGATGCCGCTAAGGCCCTCGAACCACTCGCCGGAAAATATGCTTCTGCGCTATTTGCCATCGGTCTTTTCAACGCTTCGATTTTTGCTGCTGCCCTACTTCCTCTCGCTACAAGTTATTATGTTTGTGAAGGTCTTGGGTGGGAATCTGGTGTCGATAAAAGCTTCAAAGAAGCCCCTAACTTCTTCACTATCTTCACTTCACTGATTGTTCTTGGAGCTGCAGCAATCCTCATTCCTGGAATAGATCTGTTTCAAGTTC
>SBGE01000070.1 GCA_006226755.1 Deltaproteobacteria bacterium
TAAGATTAAGTTTATTTCTGAAATGATTAGTTGTGGAGCAAATAATCTCAATAAACAAGTCGTCGCTTAATGTGAGTATTACTCGTATCTCTCCGTTTTAATTAGTCATATCATAAGTATAAGACAATGATTCTCCTTGAAAAGATTTCAAGGAGGAAATATGAAAGTCGTTATTTTTTTTGCAATCACATTAATTTCATCTAATGTTTTGTCGTCTCCATTACAACTCGTTCGCTCAATATCACATGAGAGACCAGCCTTTACCAAAATTCTTGAAGAAGATGATGTAAGCAATCTTTATATTTCATCTTTTAAATTTATGGGAGGAGACAATGTTAAAAAATATGTCGATTTAGAAAATCATTTAAATAGTCGATCAATTAATATTGAAACCATAGTCGATAAAATTATTTGGCCTAATGAAATAGAAAAATATCCAGGTTTGATTAATGGTGAAGAGCAGTTTGTTGTTTCTAGTGGTTTTTTCCCTCCGACAAAAAATACCGGCGCAGTTCACTTATTCGGTAAAGCCAGTAAATCATTGTTAAAGGTTACTAAGGATAAAAAAGGCTGGTGGTATCATAGGACTCGATTTTGGGATTACGATAGAGATGGAGTAATGGATATATTGACTGCCAGGGCCTACAAAGGGATGGTTTGGGGAAAAGGCGCTGAATTTCTAGTTTTATTGGCTCCAAATGAAGGCTCGCGAACAAGATGGGAGGAGAAAGTCCTATTTGAAGGTCCAGATGTATTTTTTGAACTAGTAGATTTAGATAGTGATGGAGAATTTGAAGTTATTTCATCCCAGTTTCTAAATGAAAAAATTTCATATCATTACAAAAATCATACTAATAGAAAATGGGAAGAAAAAATTATTGATAACACGATAGGACCAGGATTCGATCTGTCGTATGTTGATTTAAATGCTGATGGTAAAAAAGAAATTTTACTTACAAATCATGTTTCTACAAAGAAGGCTGGTGTTTTTGTCTATGAGTCTCCCAAAGATCCTAGAAATGAGGATTGGCATAGACATGTAATTCATGAAGGATTTGTTACGACTGCTAGAGGGATTGGGCAGGCATCTCCTGGTAATGCAAAAGCTTTCAACCCTATGGGTGAGCAGGTAGATGGGAAACTTTCAATTGTCGTTAGTGGAGATGGTAATGAAAAAGTACATCTTTTTACCCCTACTGAAGAACCATGGAAATACAATCACGAAGTAATTTATAATGGAAAAGGAATAATCGGAAAGGTTACGGCTGCAGATTCAGATAAAGATGGAAAAGCAGAGATCTATATCCCTGCATATGATGAAAATAAAATTCTTATTTTTGAATATTAAGTCAAAAGATTTGTATAACGTTCTTATCGCATTTGAATATTAATTTACTCTCTTTACGTGACCATTTAACCAAACGATCACCACAAACGATAATTGGATTGGCCTTATAACCGTAGTTATGAGGCCAAATCACTTCATGAAAGTGTTTTTTATTCACTGTACTTAGAAAAATTTCTAAAATCTTGTGATGTCGATCCAGTCTAAATCCACTTATTGTACCGCTAATCTTGGAAGGATAAGGTCTTGCTGACTTTAGTGCTATTTCATGCCTTAAAGTAAATCCATCTGTTTTAGAATAATCCCAAAAGCCCCAGCTGTCTTGACTTGCTTCTTTCCATAACCATTGTGCAGTATGAATAAGATGAATATCAGCAGTGTCGAGAATATTATGAAGTGTTTTCTCGTAATTTTTGGATTTATGACTAAATCCAAATTCTCCTATTAATAGGCCAGCATCTATCTGATTAGACTCTACAATTGAATAGTCTATACTTTTCCATATTCCAGGATCCTTTGGATCGAGCCAATCTTTACCTAAAAAATCTCCAATAACCATGCCAAGCGTATACAGGTGTGGAGCATAGACTGTTTTGTAAGTGTTCCAAGGTGGAGATTTGGGTAAACCAATAGCTTTGAATTGATCTTTTGATGAATTTAAAAATGGTATAACAACACTTTTAGTTACATCAGGTTCTAGATAAATCCATATTTCGGGATAAGACTTCCTAATTCTAGAAATAGCTTTTTTATAAAAATTCCAAAGCATATCAATCTGTATTCCATGGGTGTATGGGTCGTCCTTTGACGTGAATTTTTCAATATTAATCAACCAAGGCTCATTAAAAAGTTCTATTCCTACAAAAGATTTATGCTTAGAGACCTTTTTCAAGAGAAAAATGATAGAGTTGATATAATGATCTTGAAGACCAGTTCCATTAACTTTTAAATTTTTCCAAAAAGATGTAAACGCATACTGAGTGTCTAGAGATATTCGCTTGAGAGTTAAATTTCCTAGTTCCCCTCCCGGATTGGGGGTAAAGTTCTTAGGTAAAATGGCCCAGTCTGGTGCACCATCTTCTCCAATCTCTTTGCTATAGGCATCCTGATGCATGTCGATCAATACATCGAGTTCAAATTTTTCACAGATATCCATGAAAGACAAAATTTTGGAGATGTAAGCTTCATTAAACTCAGTTGGATTAGGTTGAATGCCACTCCAATTGACAGGTAGTCTGACCAGATTAAAACCAATCTTTGCGATCTCCATCGCGTCGTTTTCTGTAAATTCTGGTATTAATTCAAGAGGTAGTCTGCCATCATTGAAATTTACATCAAAAATGTTCTTAACTCTGGTGTTGATACCACGATATATAACATGCCTTCCTATTTCATCTCGAATTATAACTTTTGATTTTTTTACATCTGGAAATGGGAGGGATGCTTCTATAGTTAAAGTTAATGAAAAGAGTAGAATAGAACAAATAAATTTGAAGGTCTGGAGCATGTTATTATCCGTTTTTGGGAGAATTATATACAACCTTAGAATATATATTGAGTGATACTTTTTAATGCGAGTCTTGCTCACATGGTAAAAACTTCAATTTGAATACGATCAAAATACTTTCTAAGTTATTTTGAGGCTTCACAAGGGAGTATTTATGAAAAATCTTTTAATTTTCTTCTATTTTTTAGTACTAAACATCAATCTATCTTTTGCAGCTGCCGGAGCAAGAGACCTCGGAGGAGAGATTACACTTGAGTCCCTTAGGGAAGGTGTTACATCAACAAGTGTTAGAAATACAGCTGTCAATGTTGAAATTGATTTAAATGATCATTTGAGAGCAGTATTGATTGCAACAATTCGAGACCAGCTTTCAGGTAACCAAAATGGGGACTTGGAGTATGAACAAATTTCAGAAATGATTTATAGTTCTTATATAGAAATCCGTCAGATAGGTGGAAGGCCAATCGCTTTAATTTTAGGTAAATATGCCTCCAATTTTGGAACGGAAAACCCAAGATTTCAAAATTATATTTACAGAGATGAGTATGAGCTTACAGCACGTCCAGGCAGAGTTCTTGGAATTTCTGTCGAGGTAAATGAGGAAATACTAGGAGCAACATTTGCTGCGAGTGTGTATCGACCATATGTCGGGCAAGGTGAGTACCTAGGCTTAGCGGGCGGAAGTTATAGTTTGAAAAAAGAGCTGATTGAAAATCTAGTGTTGAAGTATTCATCGATGATTAATCTCGATCTTCAGAGTACTGAAATTAGACAATCATTGGAGCTAGTCTATACTACTGATAAATTTGAAATCTGGTCGAATGTACAACGATTTAATAACGTATATATGGCAGGAAGATTGGTATATGGAGTCAGTTTTCAAGTCGGAGCTGAATATGGACTTACTGAAAGGACCAGCTTGATCGTGCAATATTCTGTGGTTGAGAATGTGTTGTCGAAATTTGAAACTGGGGTAGAGTTCGAACTTAGAGAGGGAAGTCTTTATTTGTTTCCTTCTGTTTCAAGATACAATCGAGAAGGTGCAGTAGAAAATAGCTATCGAATACTATTCACACTGAAATTCTAGTCTCTGACGAGGGGGATAATATCCCCCTCGCTGCCTTATTATTGAAAACCCCAGCTTTATTGATCTTATTAATTTCTGATTGATATATTCGATATCGAAGTGATTCTTAGATTTTTTTTGAGATGTGAGTAGAAAGGGTAAGTGAAAAACGAGAGATTAAGTATAATTAAATTCACTTACCCTTTTACTATCCTTACGGATCGAACACACTACGTATTACAAGAAGCATTGAGCTTTACTTCTTGAAAGGGTGTAGTAGTTATGCAACATGTTTTGAGTGAGTAATACTCACATTAAAAACTTATGTATTTTTTACCTAAACAATGAATGTCGCTACTTTAAAGCTTGAGAACAGTGCACAAAGAAATCATTAGAGCGAAAAAGTTGCAGGAATTTCATAAAAGATTAATGATTTATGGATTATTCAATTGATCTTATCCATTCGATATAAGGGTAAATTGATGTTCCTATAGAGATGCTACTGAAGCAATCACCATTCTCTTTACCTGGTCCTCTGGAAATCAAGCCGACGAGCTCATTATCCACTACTATTGGACCACCACTGTCTCCAAAACATCCACCTTTTGGATTTTTTACCTCACTCGGTGATTCAAAATTTCCATCTCCTAGAGCAAAGTCTATCTCATTTTTAAGAATTCGATTGTATTTTATGTCTACGTATTTAAGTTGGGACATTTCAATTTGTGATCTGGACGATTTGCCAAAACCAGACAGCCTGAATATTTTATTTTTAAACGTTTCAACAGGCCTCTCAGACAGTTCAATTGGTGTTTTTTGATAGTTTAGTGGCTCACTATGCAGAACAATTGCAATATCGTTGATTTTCTCTGTAGGGTTCCAGAAATCTGAAACATTTGAAGTCCAATTTTCATCATAGTCAGGGTGGGTAACATAATCATCAGCAATTATACCCGTAAACTCAGGACTTCCTGCCTTAAACCATGAAAATACTCTAATTACCCTATCTATCAGTCGAACTTTCCTCATTTTCCCATTAATTTCAACTTCAAGAGAGCTCGGAAAGCAGTGAGCTGCAGTAAGAATTTTACCTGGTGAGACAACTACTCCGGAGCATTTATTTGAGAAGCTTCTTTTTCCGAGTTCTGGGGCATCTACAGGACTGAAGCTTTGTTTGATTAGCAGTCTAACTGTGTAAGAAAATGTAGGTTCAGTAATAGATGTAACTATTTCCCCACCAATGATTTTTTCTGAGACGCGAGCTTCTGTTGAATTAATGGAGAGCAAATACAAAGATAGTAGTAAAAGGTGTATGTTTTTCATAAACCCTTGAATACATTCCTAGTCTTTTAAAATCAATCTGAGCATTGCTCACATTCGTATAATTTTTTC
>SBGE01000109.1 GCA_006226755.1 Deltaproteobacteria bacterium
ATATCTCCATTTGCACTCATCATTTTGGTTTTGTGGTTCTCTGCAATGTCTGCTTTTGGGATTTGGGACCTTTTCAATGAAAACTGGTACATGACAGTAACAATGGCCTTCGGTTCATTTATCGCAGGAGCGACAAGTGAAGGTGGTGGTGCTGTTGCATTTCCTGTTATGACACTCCTATTCAAAATTGCTCCTGCAACAGCTAGGGATTTTTCACTCCTTATACAAAGTTTTGGAATGACAGCAGCCTCGTTAGTCATTCTTAGAAAAAAAATTCCAGTAGTTAAAACGGCCATCATCTACTCAGCACTTGGTGCAGTTTTAGGTAATATTATTGCCTTCAAATATCTGACCACGCTTTTTTCACCGCCAGCATTGAAAATATTTTTCTGTAGTTTCTGGCTGGCCTTTGCTTTTGTTCTTATCAAAGTTAAATGGCAAGGAAGGGATCTACGTTTCAAAAAAGTAGAGAGAACGAGAAAAAACATATCTCTTTTATTTGGGATTGGAATTCTTGGAGGTATGATCTCAGCGATGACCGGGTCTGGACTCGACATCATGACATTCGCTCTTTTGACACTTTATTTTAATGTTTGTGAAAAAATCGCAACTCCAACTTCTGTCATTCTAATGGCAGTGAACAGTATCACATGTATACTCCTCAAACAGGGGGGCATGGGAGCTATCGACCTCAAGGCCTTTGAATACTTACTGGTCTGCATTCCTGTTGTCATCTTCGGAGCACCTCTTGGAAGTATGTTCATCAAAGACAGAGGAAGAAAATTCATTACTGGTTTTCTTTTAACTACGATTAGTATTCAATTTGTTTCAGCTATGATTATTGTACCGATGACGACAAATTTGATTCTATTGGCAATAGGAACAGTTGTTATTGGCCTAGCACTCTTTTACACACTTTCAGTCAATTCAAACAGTACAGAGCTTCCCCACAAGCAGAAGACTGAAATATTCATGGAACCAAGACTAAGATAATTTTTCAGTTTGAGACTGGCCTTGTCCATTAGCAACAGGTCTTATAATTCCATTTTCTTTCAGGACTTTACTTCCCCGATTAGTAATATCTGTCAAAAAAGCTTTTTCGTATTTCACATCCAGGACATAAGCTTTCACACTAACTTTAATGACAAAATTATTTGAAACTGGAATTTCTTCAAAAGTGATACTGACTGCTTTTTCAAGATAAACAAACCGACTGGAAATCACGACTTCATGTAAGAGATTGCGGACCCTGTCTAGATCCTCATAGATAGAAACATAAAAATGAGTTACAACCATCATATCCAATGCGCCACTATTTCCACTGGCCACCACGTCAGTTAAAAACTTGGAGTTTGGAATCGTCACTAAATTATCATCCAGTGTTGCCAAACGAACCGAGCGTAGCCCAATAGTTTTGATTTCACCGTAGACATCTCCAAATGACACTCGATCTCCGACTTGAAAGGGTCGATCAAATAGAAGAATAAATCCAGCAATAATTGATCCTACCAAATCCTTCAAGGCAAAACCAAAAGCAACTGCTGCGGAACCACCAAAGGCCACGAGGAGTTCTCGAGATGGCTGGAAGACAAAATAAAAAGTCCAAAGGATTCCAACTAGGTATGTTACGAAAGAAAATACGGTGGTAACTTGCAAAATCAAAAGTCGTTTACCAGAGAATTTCTGTTGTAATCGTGATGACCAAATAGAAACAATTTTGACAGATGCGACTATACAAAATACCAAGAAGACAAAAAGTAGAATTTTATCTAACTTGAAAAAATCAAATATCATCAAGGAAAGATCTTGTTTAGTTTCCATAAATAAAGTTTTTCACCCTTAAATGTCTAATCAAACCAAATTGAGAAGTAATATCAATCATGTATCGACGTCTTTCGTCTCTATAAAGCATCTTTTTTTCAAGCCCTAACTTGATAGAGTTTCGAACAACGCCATGGGGTAAATCCGTAGTTCTCTCAAGTTCTTTAGCTGATAAGTTCTCGTGCTTGAAAATATGAGATAGAACGAAAAGCAAATCATCTGAAATGTTTTCCAACAGCGAGGCATCATATTCTTTGGGAATATTCACGTTAAATGATCCCAATCCCCTACGGGAAAGAGCTGTGAGCCAAAGGTATAAAGCCAATCTTGGATTCCCCCTAGAAAGCTCCCAGAGTAGTTTAAAAAACTTGGACTCGATTGATGAATAGCGATCGATCTCGTCTTGTGATCTCGTGGCATTAATCAACAGATCGTAAGATAGCCGATATCGAGATTTCTTATGCCGTTTCATGATCAATTCTTTTATTGAAAGATCTGTCCAACCCTTCACTTCGAAAACATTTCTGAAATATTGAGTTCTTCCGAATGCTCTATCTAAGAAAAGCCATGAATATTTGTTAAAAGAAAGTAGCCAGAAAATGTTCTCTGTATTGTAGTTAACAATATTTACCAAAGCATAATATGCGTTAAAACCACCTGTTTCGGACAAAAAGACATTCTGAGCTTCATCTATAACTAAAACGAGTTTTTTATCTAGATTCTTATCATATTCGTAGAGATTAAAGTTTTCTTTCTGTGACCCAAGAGACTCCCCAAGCGCTTTCAGAAGGGATTCCTCATCAAGAGTCTTCGAAGGTATCTTCATATAATGAAAATCAACATCGCCATTAGAATAGTTATCAGAGATATGTTTTAAAAGAGTAGTCTTCCCAACTCCTTTATCACCATAGACAACGACCGAGTGTTCGTCAGACTTTTCAGTTATCCACTCTTCAATTTCGTTTGTAATTTTATCTTCTAATTTATTACTAGTCGTGACGTACTCCGACTCATCAGTCAATGAAGTCAAAGAAAAGAGTTCTTTATAATCAGCTGGTATCCTATCGTCTGCACCATCCTCAGCTTCAATTTTTTCAATCTGTTTTTTGAAAAGATTTGCAGATATCTTCTTGGAAATTTCAAAATTTTCAGTACTTCGAATAAAAATATCCAATAACGACAAAACTAAGATCGAAAGAAGCATCAACGTTGCTTTGAGTCTCGCCGGAAGTAGATTTAAAAGAGTATCCAACCTCTCAATAATGACTCCTGAAAACTTCTTTTCCATATAGACGCTAAATTCTTTCTCCCAAGCAGACGACGCTACAATCAACCTATATAGTGCATACAAAAGTGCAAAGAGATTCACTAAAGTATAGATAAGTACTTTGCCGACAGTAGCATGGACAAAAATCATTGTTATGAAATAGAAAAGATAGATATTAGCAAACGAAATGGCCGTTTCATTCGCCTTCTTTTTAAAGCTTAAAAAACTCGACATATCCAATCGGGAGACTGACCCTAGGAACATAATAACAATTGATTTCAATATTCGTGATGAATAATAAACTAAAGCGAGATCGAGAAGAATAATCAGTTGATCAAATTTAGCACTTTCACGAGCAAAATATAGAAGTATGAGCCATAAAATAATAACCGAGTCCGATTTCAACCTACTCCAAAGAGAAGACATCATCTTAGAAAAGAAAAAATTACCAAATTTCTGAATCAACACTTGTTGGTTGGAGTCCACCAATTGATAGATCTTTTTAAAAGCCGTATTCAGGGCAAGAAGTCCTAGGAAGTAGAAAAGAAGGGTGAAAAGATCTCTGATAAGTTGGTAATACCCCTCCTTACCCTTTTGGATATTTTCTGAAAGATAGAGATACTTGGCGTAGAAAAAGCTGATTATTCGGTAGGGAGAAGCAAACAACTCGTCTCTTAAATCTTTAAAAATGGTGCGATTGAAGAACTTATTCCACACTTGAGATGAAGATAACTTGGAGTAGAAGCGACTACGGGCAGAATTGACCTGTACGACCAAATTATTCAAAAGACGTATTTCTTCACTTCTCTTTTTTGCCAATTCTGAAATGGATTCTTTCCTTAGGGCCAACAACTCTTCTCTTTGAGTTACGAGTCCAGCAACTTCACTTTGCTCCAAAGAAAGTAGTTTTTCAGGAATCTCAGGAGCTTTAGGAAGAGCTCCATCCGACTCTTGCTCAATAAGCTTTACGAATTTGACTTTTGTAATTTCGCGCCAAACCTTATCGATCTCTTCATAGTTCTTTGCAATAGATGTCTCGGAGGTCTCGACGCTAGAAGATATCTTTTCAACTCTTTTGGATTTTTCATCAAAGAAATTGATTTTCTCTTCAAGGTCTTTATTCTGACGAATCTTTCTAGAGATAAGATCAATACGGTATCTTGTTAGCAAGTTTTCCACATTCAAGATTTCTTTTTTGATAATATCTTTTTCATTTATAGTCTGAGATTCAGACTTAATAAGTCCTTCTTCAAGAGTTTTTCTGATTTTTTCAGACTCTCTATTTTCCTTACTAATTTCATCTTTCAATGCTGGAAGAGAGGATTGAGTATCCAAATTAGTTTTAAGTTCACCTTCCTGATCTGCGTTTTTTTGAAAGAGATCAATTTTTTTAAGATTTACTGCAATAGCTAATTCTGAAAGTTTTTTAAAATCCTTATCAAGCTTGAATTTTTTAAGACAATCAACATGATTCTGACTTAATTCAGAGAGTCCAGCTGACTTTTCATTAAGACTTTTTAAGCGAGTCACTTCTTTTTCTGTATCCGCGACTTTGAAACCAAGAGGAAAAAATGAAGTTACCAAAACTTTATTTTCAGATTCACCTGATAAAATTTTTGCGAGCTGGTCATTTTGAGCAGTTAAAGTTGTAATGAGATTTTTCTGAGTCTCTAAAGTCGACTTTCTTTCACATGAGTGAACCTCTCTTAGTCCCAAAAGGCATATAAAAAGAATAATAAAAAGAAAATGAAATGAACTTTTCGCTCTCACAATCAAGAAAACCTTAGTCGAAATGAAGAGTAATATGTCCCCAATTTTATTATGCAGGGAACTGGAAATACCAGAGATATTTCCTCTTATTCCCTCACTATTACCCAAGTAATATCAACCACTTAGACTGTTTTCTTGTGTAAGCTTGAATCTCTATTCAACCGATAAGTGTACTGTTCATTATCTAAAGGGATTTCACATGCAACGATTAATCATTCTCTCTCTGATTCTTCTCGCCTCCTGTTCCCACTTTTCGGGATTCCAAGATTCTGTTCATAAGAAAGCAGCAATCACTGCAAAGTATGTCAGTAGGCCAGATTTTTCTAAGAATAGAGTTCCAGCAAATATACTAGGAACTTGTAGAAATATTGTTTCATCTATTTTTGGAGACAGTTCCGCTGCGAGAGGGACGGCAATTTA
>SBGE01000016.1 GCA_006226755.1 Deltaproteobacteria bacterium
TAAAATAGTATTGTCACTTTCTCTATACACAACTATCAATTCTCTCTTCTTTCCGTTTTTGAACATCTCAATAGTATGTTGCATTGCACCTGCTGCACCTTGCGGATCAGGGACTTTTCTTCCTTGCTGAATAGCCGTTGCAAGATATTCTCGAGGAACGTATCTCGCAGGATTATCCATTCGAGATGCCGTTGTCGTAGTGAAATTCAGCTTTTTAGAAAGTTGAGATGTAGCATCGACAAAATTATCTAGTTTACCTGCCGCACCAAATTGACTTCCAAGTATTGCTTTAGCCGTTAATGTAAAATCTTGTACTGATGATGGTGTGACAGAAGACAAGAATCTTCTTGATTGCTTTTCAAATTTTTCAATTGCATTAAGTAATGTTTGAGTTTTTCCGAGTGTTCCGAGCTTACCTACGCCACCAAGAATCAGTTTTCCTGCACCTGCTCCGACGGCACTTTGAATAAACTCTCCAAGAATCAGACCAACCATTTCTCCTTTTCCTTCAGCATCAGCAGTCTGAAACTGATCCCACTTTGAAATCAACATATTCAATCCGGCATCAGCCAATTGCTCAAAGCTAGAAGTAGCTAGTACATTGAATATTGCACGGGCCAGCTCTGGGGATTTTTGAATTAAAGCAGGAAGATCTTTTAAGTTTTTTACAAGATCGACAAAAGAAGTTCCAACACCTGTAGCAGTCCCTTTCAAAAAATTAAGGATTTCATTTTGAGCTTCGGCAATTCTTTTTGCTTCAAGCTTCTGTTCCTCTGTTGAGGGCATTTCAGAACCATTATTGGTCAGGCTACGAAGATCTTCTGAAGTAAGTTTAAGCAAATTCGCTAGTGCCTCTGCTTCGGCCTGACTTGCAAGAATCCCGCGTTTGATAAAATCATCAGACATGCCAGGCATATTTTGAAGAAAATCTTGTAGCTCAGTTTTCTTCACCCATGCCAAGACTTCAGAGTCATTAAAGTTCCAGTTCGAAGGAAATGAATGAGTCGACGATCTGTTTCCGAACTGATCACCTAAAGCTCCTCCATTGTTTGTGTCATAATGAGCGGATCCATTAGGACATCGCTCTTTAGGTGGAGGTTTGATATCCATATTGGCCGTTCCGCGACAGAAACGATTGAACTCGTTGATAATGTCATCAAGAGCTCCTCCAATATATTTACCATTTACTGTGTACCAAATTCCTTTGTAATACTCAGTCCCGTAATACTTCAAGCTAGGCCAAACATCTTCTTTTAGTTGATCCCTAATAATTTTAAGATTTTTTGGAATCTTCTTAGTCACTTTAAGAATTTCAGGTACAACTTTCTTGTGTACGAGTGTGATGGGTGTCAATTTAACCAGATCCTTAGCAAGATCTTTCAAACCATCAACAGGACTTTTTATAATATTGACGACTGTTCTTTCAACTTTTCTTGCGACCTGAGTAACCACTCTTTGAATAGGTTTCGTTATGGCCCTAACCGCCCTTCTAAGTGAAAATCCTTTTTCATTTGCCAAAATATCAAGTTGCTTAGCTTTTTCCCTAAGTTCAGGTTTCAAGAAAAACAATCCACTGACAAGAATTGTATTATCGTTTATTTTTTCACTTTCATTTGTAGCAAAAGTATTAAGGTTTTTTCGAAGAAACTCTTCTCTATTCTTTTGAGCAGACTGATACTCTCCGAGCATGTTGTCTGAATGAAACATCATATTCATGACTAAATCGAGGTTTTTTCTTTTGCTCGATTTAACCCCATCATCCAAGGTGTTATTCACAAGGTCATCGAAGTATTCCCCTGGAACATCTTTTCCATAGAGATGAGATAGTGCTTGCTTGTACTTAGAGTAAGCCTCTTTTAGCTCCTGATTTGAAGGCTCTTTATTTTTCTTAAGCTCAATGATTGAGGCCTCTGCATCAAAGGCCTTAGAGATAGTACTAAGGTATTCTTGGTGCTCTTTTTCAAGTCTTAGACGTAATTCTTGAGCCTTCTTTCTTTTATTAAAATAATTGTCCAGTGCTTCTCTTGCTTGTTTGAGATTGGGGTCATTACTTACTTTTAGTTCTTCTTGAGTTGCAATAAGAATAATCTCAATTTTTTCTTTGTCTCCAACTGCTTTTTCAATATCAGTCATATAAGGTTGAAGTATTGAGAGTGATCTCAAAACGTTTAAAAGATTATTCTGATCGTTGAGCCAGTCTTCGACAGTACCGAGCTCTGAGATAGTCTGTTTAATTTTATCTGCGATTAGCGGAAGTTTTGCTTTAAATTCTTCTGCTTGTTTTTCCAGTCCCAATCGAGTCTGATACATTCTCTTCCACGAATCATACTTTCGATCTGATAACTCTTTCAGATCATTTAATTCATCTACATTAATGTCAGAAATTTTGGAATTTTCAATCTCGGCAATGAGTAAATGCGTTCTATTTGCATTTTCATTTTCGGAAGTCATCGTAGAGAGATCTTCTTTTGAAGTTTTCATGGCCTTTGTTGCATTCAATAAAAGACTTCTATTATTCGGGTTCACCAATAACTTATTCAAATGTTCCAACGAATCCTTGGTTATCGCATCCCCATTCCAAAGTTTATACCACTTCCCCCGCTGGATAATTTTTTGACTGGCTACTTTCTTGGCCTCTTCAATTTTTTCAAATGTAATTGATCCACCAATTTTTCCAAGCTCTTCCCTCAGTAAAAGAAGATAATTATCTTTCATCTTGTCAGGTGAATAATGGGAGAGATCTCCTGAAGGCGTTGCAATCGTTTTGATCACAAATGAGATAAAATCAGCTTCTCTAATCTTTGAAAAATCTCCACAGGTCAAACTGGCCTTATTCTCCGCGAGGTATCCAAGAATGTGGAATTTCAGATTTTTTTTATCAAAAGGAAAATCAGACTTAGATTTTTCAAAATGAAAATATGAGTAATCGGGTTTATAGCCTTTTATAAACTCGTCAATTTCATTGCTCAAATCAGAAAAGCAACTCCAACCATATAGTTTTTTAATAGCAGGCATATTAGGACATGAATCATCGTAAGCTTTTTGCTTAAAATGAGTGCAGATACAATAATCTCTTGCACTCTCAACGTCAGCTCTTCTAACAGCACGAAAACCAACCCTATCATTCATACTGTACAAACGATTTGCAGAGGAACAATCTTCGAATAATACTCTTCGCTGTGGAGGAACAAGATCAAACAAGGAACCGTTCTGATCTCCAATCATGAAATTCTTATCGGCCTTATCCGTACAGCCAAATTTCGGTCTTAGAGACCACTCTATGACATCATGAGCTTCTAGAATCATGTCATCGAGAGGGATGTCTAATTCTTCAGAGTAGGAGTTGGGAAAACTTAAAACTAAGAGTATTAAAAATAATAAATTTCGCATGCTTACCTAATCGGTAAGAATTTTATACTCTAAAGAAAAACCTGTGTCCCTTTCCGACCAAATTGATCAGAGAGAGTAGACAATCATTGCTGAGTAGCTCAGATCATCAATGTCGTGTAGATAGGCAGTATCAAACTTGATGTCGACAATTTTGGCATTTTTAGATTCAAGATCTTTCAAGAAATTATTCACCTGAGTTTGTAATTGGGCGGGATCATTTCTCGTAAAAATTTCGACTTTCATTGCCTTGTCCTTGGTTATCAAAACTTAGTTAGATTTTAAAAAGAACACGCATTTTTTGCAATCATTGAGCCTCTACAAAGTTTTAAAACCTGAGTATTGCTCGCATTCTTATGTAAAACAAAAGTAAAAGACCTTTTTTCTTTTTATTCAGCTATTTATAAAAGAAATTTGGAACTATTCGCATCGCACAAAATTTGCCGATCCAAAGTGAGCTTTTATATCTTATTTGCGGGCTAAACATTTAACAGGAGATCACACATGAAAAAGCTATTTATCGCTTTGATCGTTTCGCTATTTGCCACGCAAACTTTTGCCGACAACATTGCCAGAAGATTTCTTCTTGGAAATCTTTCAAACAGATCAGCTGAGCTTGAGCTCAAGATCGCTGCAGTTGAAGGACTCAAAGGCTACATTACAGACAATGAAACTCAACGTGCACTTATGATGGTTGTTCAAAACCAAAATGAAGAAGATGCACTAAGAGTTGAAGCACTTAAGGCCTTGGTTCCAGATACACTTAACTCAAGAACCTATAGAGATCTACTTGGTCTATACACCAGAGAGCAAAGCCATATTGTAAAAGTGATGATTCTAAAATCACTTTGGATGGCCGCTGGAAACAGCCAAATCAATCGATTCATGTTGAATGTTATTTTCAATGAATCAAATCTTGAACTCAGAAAAGCTGCTGTCTTTGGACTTCTTGCTTCTGTGAACAACTCATCAACAGCTAGAGATCTTATGACTATTCTGGCCAACAGAAATGAGGATCCAGAACTAAGAGTAGAAGTTCTAAAAACTCTTTACTGGTATAGAGACTCACAAAAAGAAAGACTGATTGTTGAGCTTGCCAATGATCAAAGTCAGGACAAAGAGGTAAGACTAGCTGCTGTAAAAGGAATCATGATCCTTAACAGAAGCAACAGAAATAGAGATTACCTCACAAGAATTGCCAGAATGGATCAAGATCTTGATGTAAAAGCTGAAGCGATCAGATCACTTCGTTTTCAATTAACTGAAGCTGATATCAGATGGTGGAGACTTCATAGAGATCCACAAGGAAACAGAAGAGATCCTCTCGAAAACTAAGATAAAGATAATGAAGAGTCCCCGCTTCCAAGTGGAGCGGGGTTCTTTTTCCATTCTGAGGCGAGCACAATTCTGTGCAACTCACGAATAAGAGTGACGACATCCTGGTCAATTTTATCTTCAACATTAAGAATTCCAACTAAAAGATAGCGATTAAAGAGGAAACCGTTTCGAGTTTCATCAAGTTTCATTTTCGCCCACTCACAGTCGGAGTACTCGGTAACAACATCGAGAAAGTTGATAAGTCCAAATCGGATCAAGCATTCATGCAAAAGGGCATATCCTGAAATCATTCGATTGGTCCATGGACACAAAGTCCACGTCTCTCTCATCTTGTCATTATCACTTGTAAAAGGTGAACACATCTCGATGTAATACAACATGATTCGAAATGCCTGTGTAACCAAACCATAGGCAAGCTCTTCTTTTTCGAGTCCAAAATAAGGATTCAATAAATAAACTGCACCAGGGGTATGATAATGAGACCTCATATCGTATTGAT
>SBGE01000175.1 GCA_006226755.1 Deltaproteobacteria bacterium
CCCCAAACTTTTCCAGAGCTTCTAATCATGGCCGGCATTGAAGCATCAATGATCACATCACTTGGAACATGAAGATTCGTAATCCCTTTGTCAGAGTCCACCATGGAAAGTTTTGGTCTACTATCATAAGTCGCTTGAAGAGCGGCTTCGATTTCAGCTTTTTTATCTGCAGGCAGCTTTGCAATCTTTGCGTATACGTCACCAAGTCCGTTATTTGGATTCACTCCAAGTTCTTCAAATGTTGAAGCATATTTTTCAAAGACATCTTTGAAATAAACAGTAACAGCATGACCAAAAATGACAGGGTCTGAAACCTTCATCATCGTCGCTTTCATATGAAGAGAGAGGAGAAGACCTTGATTCTTGCAATCAGTGATTTCCTTTTCAAAATACTCTCTAAGAGCTGAAACACTCATTCTTGAAGAATCCATCACCTCTCCAGCGAGAAGAGAGACTTTTTCCTTCAATGTTTTTGTCGATCCGTCAGTTCCAACAAATTCAATCTTCACATCCATGTTTTTGTCGGCAACAAAAGATTTCTCTGATCCAAAGAAATCATTATCGGTCATGTGACCCACGTGAGTTTTCGAGTCTTTCGCCCAAGCTCCCATCGAGTGAGGATTTGCTTTGGCATATTCTTTTACAGGAGCGGCTACTCTACGATCAGAGTTCCCTTCTCTTAGAACTGGGTTTACGGCAGAGCCAAGAACTTTGGCATATCTAGTTTTGGCATCCTTTTCAGCATCATTAGATGGCGATTCAGGATAATCAGGAACTTTGTAACCTTTAGCTTGAAGTTCTGCGATTGCTTCTTTCAACTGAGGAATCGAAGCTGAAATATTTGGAAGCTTGATAATATTTGCTTCTGGAGTTTTGGCAAGTTCACCAAGCTCAGTTAGTGCATCACCAATTTTTTGATCAGCATTCAAGTGATCTGGAAAGTTTGCAAGAATTCTTGCTGCCAAAGAAATATCTCTGGTTTCAATTTCAATTCCAGCTTTACCAGTGAAGGCCTGAATAATGGGAAGAAAAGAGTAAGTGGCCAATGCTGGCGCTTCATCTGTTTTTGTGTAGATAATTTTTGATGCCATGTGTTTCCTCTTATGACTCAACAGGTTAAAAAATATGGTTTTGACCGCACAAGAATAGCTCAAAGCTACATCTTCTTAAAGGGGGAATGGGTCGAGATGGAGGGAAATTTTAGCTTTATTCCGGCTTTTCCTTAGAGAGCGAGTCTTCTAACTGCCGACTTTCCTCTTTTTCTTCAATCTTTTGACTACGAAACTCGTCTATATCAGTAAAGCTTTCTTTCATCTGGGATTCCAAGCCACCAAAATTGTATTTCCCTTCAGGAAAACTACTAGTGGTGTAAACATAACTTGCTTTGTAATTAAATCGGGTATTCCGCTCGCTGAAAGTTGCGACGGTCCAGGTGAAAATGACAAAGGCCACAAATAAACTTCCAAGAACAGTATGAATTCTTTTTCTGTATTTTCCTTCGAAAAAAATCTCCAGCATTTTATTTGAATAAAACCAATAGAAAGCAAAATAAACACTCACAGAAAAAATCATCTGAAGGACATTATTATTCATCCAAAAATCGATGCGATCTCGAAACAAGCTGAAAACGGCCCAAGCAACAGCTGTCATCAACGTTGCATCCAAATATTTCAAGAAATCGTATTTCTTATGTTGTACTTTCGTAATGATAGAGGCCAAACCAGCAACACCAAAAACGGTAACCCCTGCAGCCACAATAGACACTAAAACATCAATCCATTTCTCACTATCCATTGGGTCCATCAAAAAATTAATGGTGTAGATAAGAAGAACGAGGGTCAAAGACATTAAAAGGATTCTTTGAGATAGCTTTTGGGCCTTGGTTTTGAATTCCGCTGGAAGTTCAATTTGTCTGGTTTTTTCGAGCCTATCATCGCTCAACATTGTTGTGATTTCGATATCACCGCATTTTACTTGCCCCTGATCTCTGAGAATGATTTGTCCAAACCTCTTACCTTCAAAAAATATTCCATTGGTACTATCGAGATCTCTTAATAGAAATGTTCCATCCATCTGCTTTTCAATCATGGCATGCTCTGCCGAAATTGAATTATCAGAGAGGACAATTGTATTTTGAATGGATCTTCCTATTGAACAAGGAAATGTTGTGACTTTGTGAACTTGAGGCGAGTTCCAAGAAGGATGTTGAATACGTAAGATAATCACATGGCCTCCTTCTTCTGAATTCCATCGAGATGTTTCTTCAAGAAGGTCATCATTCCTTCTTTACTAAAACCATCAACCTTCAATTTTACAATGAGTGCGTTTCGCTTATCACCAAGCGTGGCAGCCTTGAAGTACATCCTATAATGGCCATCATATTTGACGTAGCCATTGAGACAATAAGCATAACGGAAACTCAACTTATTTTTATTTGTGATAATTCCTTCATTACAAGAAAACTTTGTCAGTTCATTACTTTCAGAAAATCGAGTGTAGATATTCTTAAGATAATCTTTGCCATTGAAAAATGAATCTACCATATCTGCAAATTGAAAACGATTTCGAGTCAGACTCTCAAGAGAAAGATACATGACTTCATAGCTTCCTGAATAAATACTTGAATCGATGTAGGCAGCACCTTGCAAGAAGCAATTTTGACGAGAGTATTTAAATGTTCTCTTTTCGGAGTAATCATTTTTTGACCAACACTTCCCTGTTTTGTCTGGAGCTGAGAACTGCCATGCTCCAATTGAATTGGATTTCCCGGGATTTTCATCAATGGATGTAAACAGTTCCTTCTCAATCTGCTTGAGTTGCTGCTTGATATGATTAACATACTCTTTTCTAGGAAGTGGCGCTTTTCTTTTTCGATAGCTTTCAATCAGATCTTTCCCCTTATCAATGGGAACTGAAAAAGAAATATTTTGGGAATTTAAGAGAATCGATACGTTTGCACCGATCACTCGGCCCCACTTATCAACAGTAGGTCCTCCACTCATTCCAGAGTTAACAGGAGTCGACATCAAGATTCTTTCGTAAATTCCACTTTTGATGACCCCGTTATAATTACCTTCCACCAAGCTGATATTGAGATCTTTAGGAAGTCCCATCGAATAGATGGTCTCACCCCTACCAGGAGCTTTATCCCGAATTCTTAGTTCACCTTTGAATTTCTTCTCAATCTGAATCAGGGCCAGATCAAAGATAACACTAAAGTCGAGAACCTTGGCTTCGTATACCTCATCTTTATCCGTGACAAAAATTTTGTAACGATCATCTTCATCTTGGATGTAAGTGGATACCACGTGATAGTTGGTCAGCATCAATCCTTCTTCCCCATCAACCACAAATCCGGTTCCGTAGCTGGCTTTCGAAGATTCAGCACTCTGACTGGTTTTCACTTGATAGACAAAAGGTTTAACTTTTTTGTAGAGGATATCATTGTCTTTAACTTCTTCAATTTTGGCCTCTTCTTGAGCCATAACTGAAAAGACAAAGAATGATAATAAAACACAAATGAGCTTCATTGCTCTCTCCAGTACAGATTGGTCAGGCTCGTTAGGATATGGTCGCGCCATTCTCCATTAATATGCAGATAGTTTTCTGCCAGCCCTTCCTTTTTGAATCCCATTCTCTCAAGAACTCTTCCACTTCTTTCATTAGAGGGGATGTAGTTAGACTCAATTCGATGAAAATTTAAATCTTCAAACATAAAACGAATTCCTTCTTTCAAGGCCTCGCTCATGTAACCTTTGCCTTCATTTTCAAAATGAATTTTATATCCCAAACGACAAGCTTGAAATGGACCACGTTCAAAACTTGAAAAAGTCATAAAGCCAATTACTTTTTCATCAACTTTCTGTTTGATGATCAATCTAAGAGCTTTTTTTTCAAGCCATTCATTGTGAGCTGATTGAACTTTCTCAATCCAATATTCGCGAGTGAAAAAGCCTTCAGGCTTTTTGGGATCCCAAGGAGAAAGATGTTTTTCATTTTCGATATAGAAATTCACAATGTCATCTACATCATTGAATTCCAAAAGAGAAATCAGTGTTCGTTCGGTAGTTAATTGAGGTTTATCCATCTATTCCATTATACACCTCGACATCGTAGCCGAGACATAAGACGGATTTTCCCTTTTCGAGAATAGGTCTTTTTATGAGAGAAGTATTCTCTGTGATCAATTTTATTTTGGCAGCATCATTACCTGACTCAAATGCTTCCTTGAATTGTCTAAAAGTTCTGCCTTTTTTATTTACAGGCCAATCCCCAACAAACTTCTTCCATCTCTCAATTGAAGTTTTATCAACTCCCACTTTTTTGAAGTCAATAAACTCATATTCAATGCCTCTTTTCTCCAGATCTTTTCTGGCCTTCTTAACAGTATCGCAATTGGGAATTCCATACATTTTGAACATGATGCCTCCATAAAAAAGAAAGCACCATAATAGCGAAAGGATTTTACTTTGTTAAATCTTTGGACTGACGCTGAACACGATTGTCCAACGATCTGAAAAGCATTTGAGGCAAAGCACCGTTCTCTTTTGAGTTTGAGAAATGCGCCATAATGATCATATCTGATGCATATGTGTTCAAAAGTCGAACTGACTTCTCTTTACCATCTTCAGTCGAACAATTTGCTGGATCTGATACGACATTATTTGTCCGACAAACTGAAGGACGATCTTCGTAAACTGTGCATTCACCTTCAGGACCTAGAAATACACAAGCTCGAGTCTTATGATCCATCTTGTACCATTCAGCTGAACTATTTTCAGCTTTTGACTGTCTGTATAGTCTTTCTAAGTCTATATCAATACCATCTATAATTCTTTGAGCAAGAAGTTCGGCCTCATCTCTGGTAACACTTACTTGTGTGTGACAACAAAAAGAACAACCTTTTCCACACTTTACGTTTTCTTGAACAATTTCATCTTCAAACAGAAGATTCATATGCTCTTCAATCTCTCTGTGAACCAGACGAGCTCTTTTAAGAGGATTTCCCTGCTTCTTGATTTTTTTGCTGATTGCTTTGAATAACTTTCCTAAATGAAAGTCATGCTTAAACTGTTGAAAAGTTCGATAAGCAATTGCTGGGAAGTTGATAAGTGAGCTCCTTTAAATTTTAAACGCACAGTATCTAAAAAAATTATAGCAATATCCGAAGCTATGCTCTTAGAAGGCGGCAAAATTTTCCAGATAGCGCATCTCCAAGTACTGCAAATAATTGAAATCAAGAGAAATAAGCCGATTCCGATAGGTTTATTATGTGTAGGATTTTCGGCTTTCGAAGCGTCATCAACAGTCAGGTACATACGAGTTTGGTTCAGGCAGATAATGCTCTTGAACAACAAAGTCTTCGCCATCCAGATGGGTGGGGTGTGAGCTACTACGTCAACGGTGCTCCCCATGTCGTAAAGTCAGATCGAACGGCCCTTGATGATTCCATATTCAAAAGAGTTTCAGGAGTTGTTTCAAGTCAAACTGTGATCGCCCATATTCGAAATGCAACACTCGGAAAAGTAAACATCCTCAATACTCACCCTTTTCAGTTTGGTAGTTGGACGTTTGCGCATAATGGAAATATCAAGAACTTTGAAAAATTCAGAGATGAAATTGTTTCAAACATCGCACCGGGACTGAAGCGCTTCATCCTAGGAACTACCGACTCAGAAACATTCTTCTACTTCATCCTCACCAGGCTTCAAGAGAAGATAGAATTGGATGAAAAAGACTGTCCGATTGAGACTCTCTCCTATGTTGTTCGAAATGCTGTTGAAGAGCTTATTAGTATCATTGGGGAATACAGTAAAATCGATGATGCCGGTGAAACTGAAACTTATCTGACTTTCATTTTGACCAATGGACAAAGCATGGTGGCTCACCATGGAGGAAAGAATCTCTTCTACTCCACCTATAAAAATCATTGTGGAGACAGAGATTCATGCCCAAGTTTTTCTGATGAATGTGAAAATCCCACAAAGACAGGAAAGATCAATCATCTTATCTTTGCCAGTGAACCTTTGAGTGGTGACAATATTTGGCTTCCAATGAAGCTAGGCCAAATCATAGGTGTCGATGGAAGAATGAAGATTACAATCAACGAAAGATAAAAATTAGCTCTGAACTTTGTTGATGATGTTTGTCATAGGATCCAAAGATTCCACCAGTCCAATCATGGCATTCAAATACTGACCTGTTGAAAATCTTTTTTTCAAATGCATAAGAATATGAGGAATCTCAGTGGTATCAAAGTCTACTCGATACATTTCATTCACAAATGCATGGGCAACATTGAATACAGCACAAAGAGCAGGGATACGATCTGCGTTCAATCCTTTTGGAAATCCAGAGCCTTCCGGATTTTCATGGTGGAAAAGAAGAATTTCATCAACATTTGGAGGTATCTCTTCAGAGTCAGATTCTCTCACCAATTGAGCAACTTCCATCGGATGTTTTTTATAAGATTGAATATCTTCAGCTTGAAATTTTTGAAGTTCAGGAAGACCAAGATCGACCGCCATGGCCAATTCAGGATTGTCCAAAGTGATATCGTGTAGGATCGCAGCTGTTGCCAACTTCTTTCTAATCTCTTCAGTATCCCAAGTCATTTTCTCGCTGATTTGAGCACTCATATAGGCGACCATATAAGAATGGTCATTGAGATAATCTTTTCTATCGTGCATTTTGGAAAGAAGATCTTCCAATGCACTTCCCTTCTTAAGATTCGATTCAACTTGATAAACAGTGTAGTCGACGAGATTGACGACTTCTTCAGTCACACCAATTTCTTTGACAATTTCATGGACCAATTCGATTGCGGCCAATGAAGCTTCTTCAGCAGATTGAGGAGTAAGATCCTTATCCATGACAAGAAAAGGAGTTCGAGCATACTCTTCTTTAAATTCTTCAAAATCTCCATTTTCTATATAGAGATACTTCATCTTCTTCTCGCTCCATTTTTTAATATCGGCACGAGTATAGATGTCGCCTTTCTTGAGAATCTTGACATATTTGTTCTCTGAGAGCTGAACATAAACATCGCAAAGAGTTTTGTTGAATCTCAAAAAATAAGTTGTTCGAACTTTTTTATAGTCAACTTCCTCATAAGTGAAACTTAGGTTTGATTTATCTTTGAAAATTTCAGCTATCTTTTGAGTCAATTGTGAAGTTGATGTAGAAAGAGGAATCACCTCATTAAATTTTCGATCAGTATTGAACCCGGACATTCCTGGCAGTGATTCAATTTTTTCATCACTGACAATGAAGAAGTTCGTATTGTCACTTTTATCCTTGGCAAAAAGATAAAAATCCGCGGAATTCATTTTCTCTGCATTATGCAACATGAGAACCAGATCAAAGGGTCCTTTTTCGCTAAACCTCTCCATCGCTTTTGTCATAGAGGCGGCTTCAATAACGGAGACATTGAAAGGACAATTGTCGAGCACCATCTCAAAAGATGAGCGTGCTTTATCATTTGAAATAGCGAGTAGAATTCTGAGCATGCTAATATGATACCATTTCAGCGTAAGTCGACAACCAATCTTAGCTTTCCGGTCCGTTTATTACGAACGAGTTGGTTGGTTTCGACCAATTTAAACTCGATGTCTGCGATCAAGTTTTCTTCAACTGCTTCTTTAAACATGGGTCTTTCTTTATAAAAGAGCTCTTGAAGGGCGCTCTCACTGAGCTGGACACCTGGAACAGCGACAATATTCACCGTCAGGCGATCTTTGTGAGTCTCCCGGTCCATGACAAATTGAAAATTATTGATCTTATCCGCTAAGTCATTTTCATGAAAAATATTGTGAAGATCATCAGCATTAACCGTTACCGGTCCAATTCTAGCTCCTTCTTCACTTCTCCCCCGCAGCATAAATCGTTTGCCAAGGCCTTCTGAAGTCATCTCAACCCATTCAGCACGATCACCAACAGGGTATCGAATGATAGGCATCAACATCCGAGTCAGATTTGTATAAACAAGCTTTCCTGCTCTACCCAGTTCATTAATGACCTCTCCTGTTTCTTCATCAATTAACTCCATCAGACAAGACTCGAGAAAGACTTCGTGTTCTCCATTGCTGCACTTGTCTGTAAAAAAGCCCAAATGACCTCCATCAACCGATGCATAGCCAACAGAATTAATTTTTGCCCCCGGAAAGGCCTTGGAGAGAATTCCTATTTGGTCTTCGTACAAGCTCTCCCCGCCAAAGAGGACGGTATCAAGTTTTAAAGTTTTATTGTTTTCAAAAAGATATTGGGAAAGATTGATGAATGAAGTAGGAACTCCAGCAAGTACATTGATATTGTACTCTTCAATGGTTTTAACGACCTCACTCATTTCCATCGCCCCTGTCATGGGGAAATGAGTGCAAGGAACCGGACATAACTCAAGAGACTTGGTGATAAAAAGAAAGCTGGCATACAAATCGCCGGAATAGAATAAATTCCCGACGCGATCACCTTCTTTAAGACCATTGAAGGCCATTCCATCACCAAATTCATGAGTAAAGGTTTCCCATTCTGTTTTAGTGAAGGCAGAAAACTTTGGGTTTCCAGTTGTTCCACCAGACTTGAAGACAACACCATTAGTGATTGGTCCAGTTAAAAGCTTGTTGTCATGGTATGTATTGGCCTTCCAAAAATCTTCTTGGTTGATAAGCGGCAGGCTTTCAAAATTTGAAAGATCACATCCCTCATAAAGATTTCTATAGTAAGGCGATTTCTCAAACGCATTTTGAACAATATCTTTCAAAGAATAAATCATTTTCATCTTTGATCCACGACTCTTTTAAGCTTTCCGCTTCCTGGAGTTCTAAGAAGCTCCTCTCCAGAAACCTGTACAACTTCAAAATCGAGACATTTCTCGTCGATTACACATTCCTGTAGGTCCATATACTCTTTCATGAACAAGTCTTCAGAGATTGGTTCATGAATGAATTTCTCATCAATTCTTAGTTCTAATTTATCTTTTCCACCTTTTTGACTGATAACTAATTGTGACTCGCCATCGAATCCAGTTTTATCAATCAAGATTTTGGAAAAACGATTGTAATTAAAAAACGTTCCCCCGGCCCTGAAGATATCTCCATGCCTTCCAAGAAGTTCAAAGGTTGGTATTTTTCTTCCACACTGGCAAGGTTCTTCAATCAATCTTCCCAAATCTCCAACATCATAACGATTGATCCTGATAGAATCACGTTTTTTACTTGTGAAGACCAGTCTCCCTGTTTCCCCCGAGTCTGCAGGTTTATCAGAATCCAACTTCAAAACTTCCAGAGTATGAAGATTATGATTCAAGTGATGGACGCTACCTTCGGTGTATTCACATTGGAAACCAAGTGGTCCAGCATCCACACTACCATAACTGGCAGACCGAATGACTTTGACTCCAAATTCGTTTTTCAACCATTCTCTTTGTTTCTCAGAAAAGTGCTCACCACCAAAGAAGACTTTTTCGACTGTTTTTGATGTTTTAAAAAGTTCTTCGTTCGCTTTGAAGAGTTGAATTAAATATGAAGGCATCCCCATAAGTACATTGACATTATTTTTACTGATAGTTTTTCCAACAAACTGTAGATCTTCATGAGCGGCCATTGGAAAGTGAATAACCTGTAGCTTTTCAAGTATCGTGAAGAAGCTTGGAAAACCTCCATAAAGCCCTCCAGCAAAGAACAAGTTCATAACCTTATCTTTGGATGGCTCAAGTCCTGCTGCCAACAAACCTTCTGCAGCTGCTTGCATCTGTGTGTGATAATCATCATAGCTAAAAGGTGACAAAGCGGGCTCTCCAGAGCTTCCTCCGCTTCTAAAAAAGAGCTTGGCCTTCTTAGGGTCTGGAGTTTGGGCCTGAAATTCAGGCTTCCCCATTATCTCTCCTGTGGGTTTTTCATCCTGAACCTCGCATAGAGCACTTAGTCTCCAAATATCTTCTAAGCCTTTAATCTCTGCACGAACTCTGTTCATGAATCTTGAAAGCGCATAGACTCCATCATGTGGTTCACCATCGTATGAACCAAGCATTTCTCCAGGGGGAGTAATTCTTAGAATTCCTGCCTTAGTGAGTTTAGTCGCCAACTCGCCAATTTCGTTTCTTGTTGCGACCAATCCACAAGTCTGAAGATAACCGCGCAATGGAAGGAGTTCTTGCACCAGGTTCTTTCTCGAAAATGGTTTAATCCATACTGTTCTAAAAAGTGGCGACAATCCCAGACCAGGTGTGTTTTCCACTAACAGTCGCCAGGACTTATCTGAGGCTTGGATGACTTTCTTTTCTTGATTCACTGATTCAAGCCGAATCACTTCAACCGTGTTTGTGATTTCTGCCTGTTCTTGAATAGACAACTCCGGGAAAGGAATCTTGGCCGAAGCTTCAGCGACATATTTTGAAAAGTTCTCGGCAAAATTCAATAGCTCATCAAAGCTTTCCACTTCAACTAAAATTGACTGAGGACTAGAGCAAGCTTGTTGCTCCATAAAAACACAATCTTCAGCCAGATTTTTAAGTTTGTTTGCATCAGCAAGAGCTTCTTTCGAAACCATTCCAAAGGAGATTTTATGTCCCCAAGGAATAAATCGGGTTGTGGGTAAAGTTAGTTCTCTAAGACCTGCGATAGCTTCTTCTCCACCCCACGCTGAGACACCTGAAGCCACACTCATAACCCTGGCCAATTTATCTCTTTCTTTCGAGCTTATTCGAAGTACAGCAATTTTCTTTTGAATAGACTGTGACCTGTCATGCTTGAACAACTCTCTTAAAGCTTCAATCGTAAAGTCGCTATCTCGGCTGGAAAGTTTTAAAATATTCACGTTACCAGCAATTAAACCTTCAATAATCGCAAGAAAACTCAGGCCAGGAGAATTCCCCGGAGTAATATGGGCCAAGACTCCAAGAGGGGCCCAAGATTCAAAAATATTTCTTTCGAAGTCCACACGAGAAAGATCATTGAGATCTTCTGT
Organism: Deltaproteobacteria bacterium; assembly: GCA_006226755.1. GTDB lineage: Bacteria > Bdellovibrionota > Bacteriovoracia > Bacteriovoracales > Bacteriovoracaceae > M0603. The sequence goes on from SBGE01000175.1 coordinate 10,963, forward strand.
TCCAAGTTCTCTTTTAATTTTTTTAACCAAATGATCTTTACGACAGAATTTTGCAATTTCAGTCATAATCTCATTTTTTTCAGCTTCACTAAACTCTCCTGTCAGCAAAGATGAAAGCCTTTCACAACCGTTTTGCATCTCATTTGCGAATTGATCGAGAACATTCAATAGGTAATCAAGTTTAAGATCTACTTCGAGCGCTTTCGAAGCCTCGGCGTAAATTGATTCCAATCTTGAATCAATCTCATTTCCTTCCAGGATTTCACCAAACCAGAGATGCTTCATTTGGCACCTCCGTCGAATTCCTTCAAGAGTTCAGAAGCAGCAACAGCACAACTCTTGTTTTTCTTGATACCGGCCCTTCCTACAATTTCGAACCAAGGTCCTTCAAAAATAGAATTACCTCCGGCGTGTCGAATGGCAAGATCCCCCATCAATACAGAATTGGCAGGGACCGAAGTAATATAAGGAGATATAAAGTTGAGATAACCAACTTCACCATCTCCGAGAGGTTCTAGAGTTTTCACATCTCTAATAACAACTCTCGACCATGTCGGGATTCTGAACTCATGCTTTTTTCCCTCAATATAAGGGATGCAATGTTCAACAGATCCAAATCCATCTCTCAAGCGCTGATCAGGGATACCAAGCATCTCTTCTACTTGTTTGTAGAATTCAATTTTATCAATGGCCTTGTCCTGATTACCTTTCCATCCTCCCCCGAGGAAGACAAAGGATTCAGGATTCAGTTTGATCGGATCGAGGCCAAGTTCTTTCATCTGATTAATTGTGAAATATAAGAAAGCTGGAAAGCCGAAAATCCTGACGGGTTTCCCTTCTTTTTCATATCTTTTCAATGTTTCAATACATCCAAAAACATCGAACTTGTGCCCCTTGTCCTTTCCGAGAAACTTCAAGGCATAGAAAACTTCATTGATAGGAGCAAATTTGCAAAGAAAATTATCTGTATAAGCGGTTCCAAGTTTGGATCCCTCTTCAGGCTCATAGGTATAGAGTAGATAATTCACATCTTCTTTATCATCGATCCAACCGTTCTCTTCCCAAATCCATTCCACCATTCTTTGAGCCGAACCGATGGTCCAGTCATCGAAAAACATCTGAGATTTTTGTCCTGTCGTTCCCGATGAAGTCAGGTGAAGAGAGACTTCCTCTTCTGAAATAGATTTGATTTCATTTCTCTTGAAAAAATTTGCGAAGATATGAGGTATCTTGTGAAGATCATCAATTGTTTTCAACTGATCAACAGAGAATTTTTCCTGATCAAGTAATTGACGATAGAACTCACACCTCTCCTGATGCCAGGTGATATTTTGCTTCATAGCTTCGACAAACAATCGGTCATTTTCCTCTGAGTAGGAATATGGATTTTTGATTGAACAAAGCTTTTCAACTTCTGAAAGCAGTCCTTTGTCCGGGACCTGAAGTGTCATAGCTGCCCCTCAATTGTTGAAAGATTGTGGTGAATCCATTGCTTGGCATACTGATTCACATATGGCCTGAAGCTCTCATCAATTTTTGTCTCTGAAAAGTCTAGAGGCACCATCGTTCGAGTGAGAAGAACATAATCATGCATCTCACCATCGATCTCTCGCATAGCTGGATAAATGGCCGATGGTAAAAATTTGTTTTCTGCCATAAAGCAGATCACATCGAAGTAATCCATGCGAACCAGCGTTTCCACATAGTAAATACCGTGGTCTTTCATCTGGAAAAGTAGTTTGTTAAATCTTTCTTTCAAATCGCGAATTGAATTCGTGGCCGTGATCAAAACGCAGTAATGGTCTTTTTTGTTAAAACTGGCAAAGATTTCGATATCAGCATCTTCACTGGCAATCAAAAGATTTGGTCTATGAAAAGGATAAAACATCGACTCCTTATCACCATTGAAAGTTTGCTCAAATCTTCTGTCGACAAATTTCGGAGCATAGACAAATTCAAATCCACCATCAAGAGAAGTTTCTTCACTGATTTGTCTGTTGTTATTGATCGGACAAGTCTCTAACTTCTGAGCAACTTTTTCCATCCCCACAACTTCACAAACAATGTTTGTAATCTTCTCCAAATGACTTGGTATTTTTTCAACTGGAGTTCTTCGCTCGAGAACGCCTTCTCTAAAATATCCAAGGAGAGCTAATGTTTCATAAGATTTAATTTTTCTAGCATTAGGAAAAATCCCAAGAGGCTTATAGCCGTTGTGCAAAAGCATCACCTGACTAGCGGGAGAAATTGTTCTTGATGTTGCGTAGAGAGAGTTCACCAATCCACACTCATCAACCACTTCACGAGTTCCCCAAGCAATCAACTTCTTGGCGATTCCGTAACCTCGGTACTCTCGATTAACAGTAACACCCGTTACTTTTCCGATTTTGAAATCTGGATCGATTTCAATAATGCAACTTCCAGCAATCACTCCACGTGAGTCATCTCGCATCACATACCAGATAAACTTATCCGGATTTTCCAGTGCGTGAGTCATCACCGCCTTGTTGGTTCCGATCTCAAGGGGATAATCGTTGCCATAAATACTCAGGTATAACCCAAGTAAGGCATCGATATCTTTGGTGCTCGCTAAATCTATTCGAAGGTCCATACTTCATCCTCCGGGAATGAAATACCCGCTATTTTTGTGGTTCTTATGCCATGTATCATATACTTACGGGCCACTCTAGGACCCTGAAAAATGTACATAAAAGATGGGTCAAAAATTTAAGCTAACTTACTGAAATTTCGCTCATTTTCTAGAAGTAGGAACCGATAAGTCGCCATGGAAGGTGCCAACATGAAAAAGATCACATTACTTGCTCTCATTCTTCTCTCTAACATGACTTTGGTCGAGGCCCGCGAGCCAGCGGTCGAACCAGTAACTGGGATTTCAATCGATGATTACAAAGTAATTCCACCATCACAGGCCAAGGGATATGAGTTTCAAAAAGGTAAGCCTTCCAATGTTGCACAAAAAGCTCCGGTTCAAAAAACAACTACAACTACAACTACAAATACAACAGCAACAACAGTTACCAACATCGAAACAAAATCCACCAAGCAACTTCAAGCAGATGCTCCAGGTTGGCCGACATCACTTTTCCTTTTTGTTTTGATCGCACTTCCCTTTGGAGCTTGGTTTGGAATCATGAGAAGCCTTCAAGAAGACAAGACAGAAGATTTTGTGCCTTCAAATACTCTGGCCTTTCCTACTCGTGAGGAAACAACAGATGATGATGACTTCAACCTACCAAAGGCCGGTTAAAGTTCAATCCATTTCCCAGGTGATTTATAGAAATAGACCCAGTTAGAGAGGTGGTAGTGAACTGCGATCTCTTTGATGCCGTCTTTGTTGTAATCATAAAGACCAATCTTATAACGACGCTGATGATAATGATCTTTGAAATCTTCGTATTCATCCCAGATAACTGGTCCCTTGTTCAAGGCCAGAGTTGAAAGATTGTTTGATTCCAAAGTTAAAAAATACAATCTCACGTTTGCACGATATTCGAGATACTCAGTTTCACCTTCGTAAAAATACAAAATCAAAACTTTTGAATCTTTAGCAAATTTCCGAATGGATATTCGATACAGCCAGCTATTGAGTCCCATTGCCTCGAGCTTACCCGAAAAGATTCTCTCCCCTTTCCAATCATGAATGTGAATGAAATCTTGGCCGTCTTGTTTGTCCGCAATCAAGGATTCAAATCGAGAGTCTCCATCGAGATCAAATTTATGAAAAGCACCTGCCGTTCTAAACTTCAACTTCCCCTTGAACGCCTCTTTCTCTTTTTTCACCAAATCTCCAGTAAAAAGCTCTCTGAAGAATCGCTCATCCTGAGCCCTTGCGCCATGCGTAAAAATAAACAGAATCAGTAATGTGAATGTCCTAAAAGAAAAGTTCATATTCCTATTTTAAGGGAGTTGGCACATTGCTAAAAAGAGGGAAAAGGAAGCCTGTCCAATCAATAGACTTCCCGTCCAGACGGTCATAGAATGTTCGGACACACATTACATTTAGGAGACAGCTGTTCATGAACTTTTCACTCGGGTATATCAAAAACGATAATCAATTCCTTTTGCGTCAATTTGGTGGTGAAGAACGAGATCGCGGCAAATTGATGGACCTTGAAGAGCTTAAAGACGCTGAACTAAATGGACTTATCTACAGTGAAAATTTCCTGACTGAAGATAACAAGCCTACCCTATTTGAACTTATCCGCTTCTTCCCACTAAGAAAGGGAGAAGAGTTTGCGCTTTCACACGATGCCTTTGCTGACCTGGATGATACCAATGCTCAAAAAATTTATTCAAAAATGAATGAGCCTTGGGTTTTGGGCAATAACTTGAGCCTTCTTGAAGAACTTTTTAAAGTTATCAATCATTTGAAAAAACTATATCCAAACGAAAGAACTGCTTTTTTTGAAGAGCTTTGGTTTATCTTGAAAAGCAATCTTGGAGCCACAGATCTCACTATTGTTTACAACGATATCGAACTTGCAAAAAAAGAAACTGAAAAAAATAAACTCATCCGAGTAAAGGTTGAAGGATCTAGAAATCCTAATCCTGTTAGTGGTGGTGAAGTTGAAGATAAACTCATGGCCCATTATGAAAATGAATTCAATCAAGTCTTCAATGTATCAGAGTATGATCCACATAAAGGCGAATTGGTTTTGACTGCATCAATTAACAATTCGCCTGTGTTGGTGATGGCCAAGATCAATCAACTGACAAGATTGCAAAAGGCCTTAATGAATTCACTTTTCGAAGGTCTTCAAAACCACAACTGAAAAGAAGCTGGCTTTTTAACAACAATTTTCAAATCAAAGCGAGTACCGACCTCTCCCATCCATGACATGGGAGAGAATCCAGGTAGCCTGAAACCTGCTTCATTTTGTGAAGGACAATGCCCCATTCCTACAATCCCAAACACTGCTGGATAAAGTTCAGTTTCTGGTAAGGAAAGCTTGGAAAGATCCTGAAGGTGAGCATAAAAGACACCACGATTCTTTACAAATTCTCCAGAGAGGTCACTTTGTTCAATCTCGCGGCTGAAATCAACTACTGATCTGTTAAGAGTCACATGACATGAGAGATCTTTATCAAAGCATTCCGCTTTTTCATGCCTCGTCCATCTTGAACATACTCTTGGCTGATTGACTTGAGATTTAAGAACAACATTTTCTTGTACAAGACTGGACAAATGAACCCTTCCACTAATTTCAACTAGGCCCTCTCCTTGAAGGTCCTCCTGTTCCTTCAAAACGACAGATTCATCTTCAAAGGATTCAAGCTCATGTTTGTATAAATAGGCGATGTATTGAAATTTATCATTCTTAAGAACTTTCCATTCATTGCTTTCATGACTTCTTACTTGGGAGAAAAACATCACTTGTCCATCATTTCGAAATTCGACATCCTGATCTAGTTCACGAAGAAGAGAAGGAATCTCTTTTTTTCCATGGAATGAAAGCAGTCTATCAGTTTTCACCCAGCTTCTTTCTTGATTGTACTCTTCTGCCCATAGATTCTTGTAGTTTAGTTTTTTGCCTTCTGTCTCGACTTCCATATTTGCAACATAGAGACCTAACCAGACTTTTCCGATCAAAGCTTTGTACATCATTTCAGGTTTTAATTTGAATTCGAGTTGATAATTGTAATTTGGTGTAAAAGATCCACTTTCTAAATCAACATCTTCATTCTCTACCTGGTACTTGAGAAGAGGTGCTTCTGAGAGTTGATATCTTTTTGAGTTTTTATCAACAGCAAAGAGTTTAATCTGAACGTTTCGAAGGGAGAGCTTCTTAGATACAAGATATTTCAGGTTCAAATCGAACTTCAAAGAAGTTTCCGAGAAATCTCTCCAGGAAAATTCTGTAAACTGATTGGCTTGATTTAGAGAATGAAACCGAAGAAGAGTTAGTCGGCGGTCAATATGATCAATTGGAAAATCAAATTGCCTGTCACTCTGATCTTTTTGAAGCTTGGCCAAGTAGGTCCACTTCTTATGAAAATGAACCTCAGAATTAATGACGACACTTGAGAACTCTAATTCCTTGAGTAGACTTCCTTGAAATTGGATTTTGGCTGAATTTATTTTTTCAATTTGAGGATGAATTACCCCTTCACTCTTGGACTCTGATTGGGCTTGAGTTCGTAGAAACAATTCAGGGGCTAAATTTGATTTTCTGACGTTATCTTTGCCACACGACACTAAGATAAAAAGGAATGATATCAGTACTCTTTTCATAAACGACCTCCTGCTCTTGAGAGCTTTTGAGGTGTTATGAACTGATGAAGTCAAAAATTGAACTTTATCGATCAAAAATTGATGAGCTCTTTCAAATCTGAAACAGACTACTTGGCGCCAAATCCGGCCAGCTTCTCTCCAGACAAGACATGAAAATGAGTGTGAAAGACCGTTTGACCGGCATCAGGACCACAATTAGTGATCACACGATAACCATTTTCGACGACTCCATGATCCGAGGTCACAACAGAGATGGCCTTGAAAATATCAAGAAGATGTTCTGGGTTTTCATTGGCCATTTCATTGGCATTTTTGGTGTGTTCTTTATGAATAAAAAGCCAATGGTTTTTGGCCATTGGAGAAATATCATTGAATGCGAAAACATTTTCGTCTTCATAAACCTTACTTGAAGGAATATCTCCAGAAACAATTTTGCAAAACAAACAATCGCTCATTCATTAGTCCTTTGTACTCTAACTCCAAGACCTGCAAGTTTTTGATCCAGACGCTCATAGCCTCTATCGATATGATAGACTCTGCTGATTTCGCTACGACCTTTTGCTGTAATGGCGGCAACCACTAGAGCAGCACTTGCTCTTAAATCAGTACACATAACTGGAGCTGCACTCAATTCCTCTACACCCTCGATAAAAGCAGTGTTGCCTTTAAGTTCAATTTTAGCGCCAAGTCTGGTCAACTCAGGAACGTGCATGAATCGATTTTCAAAAATAGCTTCAGTTATCATTGAGTTTCCAGGAATTACACAACACAGGGCCATCATCTGGGCCTGCACATCAGTTGGAAATCCTGGATAAGGTTGAGTTTCAATTTTGGCAGGTTTCAACTCACTCGGTTTTACATGTATCGAATTCTCATCAGTATCAATGTTTGCTCCCATGCTACGTAGAGTATCGATCACAAATTCCAAATGAATGGGGTTTATTCCTACAACTTTTACTTCAGACTTGGTCATCAATGCAGCCATCACATAGGTTGCTGCTTCAATTCTATCTCCGATCGCTTCGTATTCAACTTCTCTTAGTTCATTCACGCCTGTGATTTGAATTTTAGAAGTTCCAGCTCCTTCAACTTTTCCACCCATTGCATTGATGAAATTGGCAAGATCTTCAATTTCAGGTTCTCTTGCGGCATTTTCAATGACAGTAGTGCCTGGAGTAAAAACGGCGGCCATCATGAGATTTTCAGTTGCCCCAACGGATGGGAATTTCAAAGGGAGATGAACTGCTTGAAGGTTTCTTTTTGTCGCTTCAACATAGCCTGCTTCAATAATGATTTCGGCTCCCATTTTCTTAAGGTTTTCCAAATGGATATCAATCGGTCTTGTTCCAATGGCACATCCTCCGGGGAGAGAAACTCTCGCCTTTCCAAGTCTTGCCAAGAGAGGTCCCAAAACAAAAATTGAAGCTCTCATTGTTTTGACCAATTCATAGGTGGCCATATGATTTGATAGATTCGATGGATCCAGAGTCGTTACATTATCACGCTGATCAATTCTTACACCTAAATTTTGAAGTAAGGTCAACATTGTTCGAATATCTCGAAGCTCTGGAAGGTTTTTCAAATGAACAGGTTTATCATTCAAAAGAACTGCTGCAAGAATTGGCAAATAGGCGTTTTTCGCCCTCGATATTTTTACGGTACCAGAAAGTTTACTTGGACCCTCTATAATCAACTTATCCATGACTTTTCCTCATGATCAAGAAGCGCTTTCGACCGGTAAGATCACTTTGCACTTCACAATTTTTAAATCCACAGTTTTCTCCGACTTTGGAGAGATTATCAAGATGATTTTCATGTCCTTCCATAAGAAAAACACCTTCATCAACCAATAGAGCATGCGCCTTGGCAAAAAAAGTTTCAAACCATTGATCATACTCATTATCATCCAGCCACAAAGCAAGCGCCGGCTCGAATTCTCTTACTTGAGAATGAACCAGATCTTTATCCCCTTCTCTTTTGATGTAAGGAGGATTGGACACAATTAAGTGAAAAGGTCCTTCAATATCAGTTAAGCGATCAGTCTGCTTGAAAGAAAGATTACTTTTAGAACTCCAAGTAAATCGCAAATTGAATGCATTTTGTCTGGCAACGGTAAGAGCTTCGGATGAAATGTCCGAGGCCCAAGCTTCAGCAGGTCTCGTGAGATCCTGCAATATCGAAATGGGAATGATTCCGGAACCTGTCCCAACATCGATAAAACGTAATTTCTCATCTGTTTTCTTTGCCCATGACTTCAGTTCATTCACGGCCATCTCTACTAATGATTCAGTTTCGGCCCTTGGAATCAAGACATCAGGAGTGACTTTGAATTCAGAGCGATAAAAATAAGCTCGACCTGTTATGTATTCGAGCGGAATTCCTAGTTCAAGATTGGAAAAGAATTTCGTTGCAGGATTTTCGGTATGAGGTAAGTAAACAGTCTCGAGAGAGTCTGTACTTCCGGTTTCCATCATCAAGAGTTCCAGCTCTTGTTTGACTCTTCTGACAGTGAGCCCAGGATATGTTTCTTCAAGATACTTCTGATGATCTTTGAAAAAAGATTCTGTGTAGGTCCCCAGGCTTTTGATCATTACTCTTCTTCACCCTTCAGAAGCTCTGCTTGGTTATGAGCAATAAGTGCGTCAGTCACCTGACCAAGATCACCTTCAATAATTCGGTCCAAACTGTAAAGAGTCAGACCAATTCTATGATCAGTAAGCCTTCCTTGCGGGAAGTTGTAAGTGCGGATTCGTTCTGATCGATCACCAGTTCCAACCAAGCCCTTTCGTTCTGCGGCTTCTTTGGCCTTAGCATCATTGACCATTCTGTCATAGATTCTGGTCTTCAAAATCTTAAGGGCCTTTTCCTTGTTTTTTAGCTGGGATTTCTGATCCTGGTTGGCAACCACTGTTCCTGTTGGAATGTGAGTTACCCTCACAGCAGAGTCAGTCGTGTTAACGTGCTGACCACCAGCTCCACTGGCGCGGAAAACATCGATACGCACATCATTCATATCGAGATGAAAATCTACTTCTTCAGCTTCAGGCATCACGGCGACAGTGATGGTTGAAGTATGAACTCTCCCCTGACTTTCAGTTTTTGGAACCCTTTGAACTCTGTGAACTCCAGATTCAAATTTGAGTTTCGAATATACTTTTTCACCTGTAACCGAAAGAATGACTTCCTTGATGCCTTCATCTCCTTCGGAAATTGATATCATTTCTACTTTGAAACCGAGGTCTCTAAAATAGTTTTGATACATACGAAGGACATCCCCGACAAAGATTGAGGCTTCGTCACCACCTGCTCCAGCGCGGATCTCAAGCATAACGTTTTTACTATCCAAAGGATCCTTGGGAAGCAGAAGAATTTTAAGTTCCTGTTCAAGTTCTGGAATTTGGGCCTCAAGTTCAGAGAGTTCCTCTTTGGCCATCTCTCTCATCTCTTCATCTTTTTCATTTTTAAGAATATCTTTAGAGCCTTCGATATCATCTTTGACCTGACGATATCTCTTGAAACATTTCACAATGTCTTCTAGGTTCGATCTTTCTTCCGAGATCTTTTTAAATTCGTCCTGGCGGTCATAAAGAGTAGGGTCAGCCATCTTCTCAGTCAGCTCATCGAATCGATCAACAACTTTTTCAAGCTTATCAAACATGTATTCCTCTAGTGTTCAAGAAAGTCTTTCAAGGCAAGTGTTGTGTTCTCAACTTCCTTGATGCTTCCAATATCAATTTCGTCTTTTTCAATAATTTTTGAGTCTGCTTCTCTAAGATTATAGCGATCTTCAAGATAGAGAACGGTCTTAATAGAAGTCAGAGCAACTTCCAATTGATCAGGGTCTGGATCACGGGTCGTCAAACGTTGAAGAAGCATTCCTGGAATGCTAATGACCTTGGCGACAACGGAATCCGTATGGGAGCCAAGATACTTAATGATTTCATAACTGATTCCAGCAATAGGAAAAGTCAGAATAATTTTAAATCCTACTGCAAGCATATGCTTCACCAAGAAGGGCTTTCCTTCACCAACTGGAACAACAGCAAAAATCATGGCAAATAAGATGATCGAGATGAACAACAGAAAAAAGATGAATGTTGTTCCGCACCTTGGGTGAAACGTCGTGTATTTGATGGCATTATCCACATTCAAGTCTTCTTCATGTTCAAAGGTTGAAATAGATTTGTGTTCGGCCCCATGATATTGAAAGACTCTTCTGATGTCAGGAATCATTCCAATCAAGCCAATATAGATTAAAAAAATTGTCGCCTTGATGGTTCCATCCAGCGCGTGGAATTTGAAACTTTGAAGTCCCCAACTCGCACCGAGAGTATCTTCCAACCAAGCAGTTAAATAATGAGGAGTCAGAACAAAAAGGCCTATTCCAAAGAGAAAGCTGATAAAGATCGAAAAGAAAGTTGCGTAAGAGACTGTTTCATTTTTTCTCTTTTGCTCAATATATTCTTTCTCATCGACTCCTTTCTTGCGGGCCTCGTTTTTCATCTCTTCGTCCATGGCAATGTTGGCGGAATAATTCAAGGAAACAATCCCGTTCACCATGGTTTCAATAAGAATAATCACCCCTCTCAGGAAAGGCTTCTTTAGAAAGTTCCATTTTTTTGAAAGTCCGAACCATTGATCTCGTCTTAAACGAATGGTTCCATCAGGTTTGCGAACTGCAACGACAAACGCATTCGGGGATCTCATCATGACCCCTTCAATTACCGCCTGCCCTCCAATAGCCGCATATTGCTTGGCCAGGAGAAGGGCGAGGCACTTTAAATGCCTGTGTGCCATCGCCTTCTCCTAGAGCTAACCGTTCATTGATTCCATGAATTCTGCATTGGACTTGGTTTTCTCAACTCTAGTGAGAATAAATTCCATTGCATCAATTGTACTCATTGGGTGGAGTACTTTTCTAAGAACATATGTTCTTTGAAGATCTGCAGGATCCATCAAAAGATCCTCTTTTCTTGTAGATGACTTGTTAATATCAAGTGCAGGGAAGATACGCTTTTCAAGAAGTTTTCTATCAAGCTGAATTTCCGAGTTACCAGTTCCTTTGAATTCTTCGAAAATAACTTCGTCCATTCTAGAACCTGTATCGATAAGAGCAGTCGCGATAATAGTAAGTGAACCACCAGATTCAATATTTCTAGCAGCACCAAAAAATCTTTTCGGTCTATGGAGTGCGTTTGAATCAACACCACCAGAAAGAATCTTTCCAGATGGAGGAACAACAGTGTTATAGGCACGAGCAAGACGTGTGATCGAGTCGAGAAGGATGACAACATCTTTACCGGCTTCAGTCAGACGCTTGGCCTTTTCAATCACCATCTCGGCAACTTGTACGTGCCGGCTGGCAGGCTCATCAAAGGTGGATGAAACAACTTCCGCCTGAACATTTCTTTTCATATCGGTTACTTCTTCCGGTCTTTCATCGATAAGAAGAACGATCAAAGAAGCATCTGGGTGATTGGCCGAAACAGCGTTCGCCATATCTTGAAGAAGCATCGTTTTACCAGCTTTAGGTGGAGCAACGATAAGACATCTTTGTCCAAAACCTTGAGGAACAAACATATCGATGATTCTAGTTGAATAGTTTGTTGGTTTGAATTCAAGGTTGATTTTTTTCTCAGGATAAAGCGGGGTCAAGTTGTCGAAAAGAACTGTTTTCTTGTGGTCTTCCGGAGTCTGCTCATTGATGGATCCGACTTTTAGAAGAGCGAAGTACCTTTCGTTGTCTTTTGGTGGTCTGATCTGACCTTCAAGACTGTCCCCTTTTCTCAAACCAAATCTTCTGATCTGTGAAGGTGATACGTAAATATCATCGGCACCTGGAAGGTAGTTATAACCAGGAGATCTGAGGAATCCAAATCCATCTGGAAGAATTTCGAGAACGCCTGAACCAAAAATTTCTTTATCTTTAGATGCGGTGGCTTTAAGGAGGGCAAAGATCAGTTCGTGTTTCTTCATTGAACCCGAGTTTTCAATTTTCAACTCGTCTGCCATTTTGATCAATTCTTTCGGTTCTTTTTCTCTTAGGTCATTTAGATGCATTTAGCTCTACTCCTGAATCATATGAATTTTAAAATATTGGAATTTAAATAAAAAAGGGGCGATTAATGTGTTGGGTCCTCTCTCAACAAAAATTTGGGGAAATTAAAACTGAGTAATAATGACTGGAATCTTCTTTATAATAGCCCCAGAAGTTCCAAAGTCAAGAAACAATACCTTAAGGGGCTTGAATTCTTGGAATTTTGACGCTACTTAGGCTTATGGATCTAAGCCAATTCCCCAATTTTAAACGGTTTTCAGGAAAGACAATTCTGGCCATTGATTATGGAACCAAAGTTACAGGCACGGCTACTTTTTGCCCGGGGCGAGATCCATTTCCCCTGCTTTGCGCAAGTATTATCTACCAATCTGATCAACAAATAATCTCTGAAATTAAAAAGATCACCGATGACGAAGGCATAGAGGTTTTGGTTTTAGGGCTTCCTTTTTTCACTGACGGAAAAGAAAGTGAGATGACTCAGAGAGTCCGAGATTTTGGAACTGAGCTCCAAAAGTCATTGGCAAATCTCGAGTTCCACTTTCAAGATGAAACTCTGACTTCTTTTGAAGCTGAAGATAGAATGAAGAATTCACCTGAATTTAATTTCAAAGTTGATATGAAAAAAATAGACATGGTCGCGGCCAGTATCATTCTGGAAGATTTCATAAAAAGTTGATTGCGATGCACACCACCTTCTCTTATCCTTAAATTATGAAAAAGAATCTCTTCATCTTTATAGTGCTAGCTCCACTTCTCGGTATTCTTTTGGCCGGTGGACGCGTTTATTACTCTATCGCCATGTGGAAATACGAAGGTCCAGATAAAGAATTTCAAGTCAAACCTGGTGAAGGATTTTCAAGTATCAACGGAAGACTTGGTCGCGAGGAATTGATTTCTAATACAAGAATTTTTCATCGCTACGCTCAGATCAATGGTCAAATGACAAAGTTCAAGGCAGGAAATTACATTATCAAATCAGGAAGTAATTTGATCGACGTTGTAAATATCCTCACTTCTGGTGCTGGCATTACTGAAACAGTCACTATCCCAGAAGGAAAAAATCTTTTTGAAATTGCAGAAATTCTAGAGAAGAGTGAAATCTCCAAAAAAGATGAATTCATTGCCATTGCAAAAGATATGGACTTTGCTGCTGAACTTGGTATTCCAGCAGAGAGACTGGAAGGTTATCTCTATCCTGATACCTATCACTTCGCAAAAAATACTCCTGCTAAAGAAGTCGCCAAGAAAATGGTGAGTACTTTTAATGCAAAGACAAAGGATGTAGATTTTTCGACCATCAATCTTTCAAAGCATGAAGTCGTTATCATGGCTTCTCTTGTTGAAAAAGAAACAGGAGCAAGTTTCGAGCGGCCAAGAATTTCAGGAGTCTTCCACAACAGGCTCAAGAAGAGAATGCGTATTCAATCTGATCCAACAACTATTTATGGAATTTGGGAACGCTACAACGGGAACCTCAGAAAGAGCGATCTCTTGGAAAAGACCCCTTATAATACTTATAAAATTTCTGGTCTTCCGGTTGGACCGATTGCCAATCCTGGAATTGAGGCTATTCAAGCTGCCATTCAACCAGAAGAACATTCATTTTTGTATTTCGTTTCAAAAAACGATGGAACACATGTCTTCTCAACAAATTTGAAAGATCACAATTCAGCAGTGGATTATTGGCAAAAGAATTCAAGAAATAGAAAAGGTCGCAGCTGGCGCGACCTTAACAAAAACAAAGATCAGTAATCAAGACCTGATTTTCTAATGTGAACTTTGGGAGCTGCTTCCTGATTATTAACGTAGCTTCCAATAACTTCTGCGATCACAATTTCATGATCTCCAGGTTGTGACTTGCTCACAAATTTACACTCGATAGTAGACTTTGCACCTTTGATGATAATTCCATCGTTAGAAGAAACTTCGTGATCAATTTCCCCAAATGGCGATTCATCATATCCACTCCAAAAATGTCTCATGTATTGAGTATCGTGATCACCGACTACGTTAATAGTAAATGTCTTGCCACCGATAATGCTCTCATATCCTGCACGAGTTGGACTGATGGCCAAAGAAACAAGAAGAGGCTTAAAAGAAACCTGCTGAACCCAGCTGGCAAGATAACCATCTTTCTGGTCACCATTTTTAACTGATACAACAAAAAGTCCACTTGGAATATGTCCTACTGCTAATGCTTTTTCTTTTTCGTCCATCTTTTATCTCCTTTCGATTAATTCTTTGAAATCTTAGGGGCAGCTCTTCATCTCGTCAAAGGCGTTGAGTTGAATAAAAGCTCATCCGGCACATTTTGCCGCTTTGGATGGCCTGCAAAAAGTACCATGTTTGCCCTGTCTTGTGGCGAGCCGCGGTGAAAGGTTAAAATTATCAATGATTGATCCTTTTTCTCTCTCATACGTTCAGGAGGAATGGTTATGAATAAGACCCAAATTGAAGCTTACAAAAAGAAACTTCTTGAGCTCAAACAGCAAATTTTGAATGACTCATACACAAGAGACACTGAAGACTTGAAAATCAGTACAGATGATCTTGCGGATGAAGCCGATATCGCCGCCTCTGTCATTAATCAGCAGGTCAGCTTCGGTCTCAGGGACAGAAACTTTGCCAAGCTTAGACAAATTGAAGATGCTCTCTACCGCGTAAACTCTGGCACATATGGGCTTTGCGATGAGTGTGAAGAGCCAATCTCAGAAAAAAGACTTGAAAGACAACCTTTTGCCACCCTTTGTATTACTCATGCTGAAGAGCTTGAAAGAGAACAAAGAGGCAGGATCGCTGTCTAAATTTTCAGCACCATAAGAGATTTCAGTATATTGGCCCCTGTTTATCAGGGGCTTTTCTTATTTTAACCGCTTTGCGTTAATACTTTTTATAGGGCCGTTTGTTTCAAACGCCCATCCCCTCTAAAGTAGCCTTGGGACAAACGAACAAACAACGTACTTGCGGGGGTACTCACGTGAACAGGAAGAAAGCACTACTTTTGAGTGCGATTGCACTCTTTCTTCAAACAGCTAATGCCAATGAATTTCCATCTGTAAAAGAACAAGTTGATTCAGCTGTAAAACCACAAATGAGTTTTCAAGATGACGGTGACGTAGACAAAGTCAGTGTCGATCCCGAGCATATGAGTGACTATCGGGTTGATGGTTGCAATCTTCGCTATGATCACGTCAGCAATGAAGATGAACTACGCAAAAACAATCTTCGTAGATGTAATGACGGGACTGTTAGTTTCGTTCAACCACCTTCTGAAGGCTGGTGGGGAGCTGAAGGAAAATGCGGTCAAACTTCAGTCTCAAATATCATCTACATGTTTTGTAAAAGAGCTGCTCACCCAAAGACTTATGTTGATCATTACCTGGGTGATATCACTCCCGGAGTAAGACCTGGAACTCTTACCTCAGGACTTAATGATATTTTCAACAAGCTTGATGACTGTCCAAACGTAGACTGGGATGTTGAAGTAGAAAACAACGAAAAAAATTATATCGCTGAAATAGAGCGCTCTCTAAAAACCAATCGTAGTTTACCGAATTTAGTTAAACGTACAAGAAAAGATGGGACAGAGATTCAAAGAAGACCGGTGTCTTTGTTGATTCGAGTTCCAAATTCAAAAAAGGGACTACACTGGGTAACTGCTGTCGATCTCGTCAGAGAGAAAAGCAGCTGTGATGTTTTCATCAACCATTGGGATGATCAATACAAAGTCCCATGCAACTTGATTGCAAAATGGTCTAGAGGAGTCGGAGCTTCATTTGGTCTGATTCTCGACTCCTACACTATCGTCAAATCGAAGTAGGAAATTTGAAGGCTTGGGCTTCGGCCTTGGCCTGAAATTTTTGAAGTTTGATTTGATCTGTTTTACCAAGGAGGACTTCGATATCTTTTCTTATCTGTATCCACTGGTCTTGTTCTTTCTTGATTTGTTTCGCCGACTTGGCAGACTTTTTAGAAGGAGCTTCTTCTTTAACAGCTTTAAAGCTCTGGCATCCTACCATAATGAAAGCACTCAACATCAACATGATCGCTTTTCTCATAACAATGACCTCCATATCACTGATTTTCATCTGCCCTTCTAGGAGCAAGATTCGGGCCATTTCGGATGCTAGAAAAGACAATGGTTTAAGGTACTTGAGTAGTCTGGTCAGAGTCAAAAAACTGCCCAATAGCGCCAAAAAACTGACTAATTTAACAACATTTTCAAACCCCGAACTGTCTAAAAAATTGTCAAAACTTTAGACGGCCTCTCATTTTTTAGAACTCGATGTCTCGAAAAACAGGAGTAACTCATTGATAAAAGAAAGAGAACTTTGGTACGTCCTTTGCTTATATATTAGGCAACTCATAGGGCGCAGACGAGGTGACCTCATGAGTGATATCACTTTGGAACGACCTTCCAAGTGTTATGAGGAGACTAAACAACTTATTCATATATTTAGAGGTTACAGGTACTTTATGCACAAACTCTCCTTCAGACTAAGCATTTTTGCTCTTTTACTGTCCATGAATGGACTGAAAGCTTTCGCTGATGAATTTTCGAGACAGCAGGTTTCTCAACCTAGACTTCTCCATAAAATTCTAAAGAATGACTCTCCACTGAAAGCAGAAAACAGACAAGATGGTTTCGATAAGAACCTTCTTAAGTCGAGATTTTCAAGTTGGGGCGTTGATCCTGATAACTCATCTTCTTCAATCAATCTCGCTCCTGTTTGGGATAAATTTAAAAAGAGAAAAGAAATCGTTGTTGCTGTTATTGATACAGGCATCGATCCTAAGCACCCATTCCTTTCTGACAACCTTCACGTTACAAAAGGTATCGCTGGTGTAAATAACTTTGGACTGGATTTTTCTAAAGATAGAATTGCTGAGTCAAGACCATTTGATTCTCACGGACATGGAACTCACGTAGCTGGAATCGTTAAGAGTATTCATCCAGATGTGAAGATCCTTACTTTGAAATATTACAATCCTAAGGCCTCTGGTCAGGACAATCTAAATTCTACCATTGAAGCATTGAGATATGCTGTTAATCAGAACGTTGATATCATCAATTACTCGGGCGGTGGTCCAGAGCCAGCACTTGAAGAGCTTCGAATCCTCAAGCTAGCTGAGAAAAAAGGAATTCTGGTTGTTGCTGCTGCAGGAAATGAAGAATCAAATATTGATCAAAGAGCAAATGCCTACTATCCAGCTAGTTATGGTCTTAAGAACATCATCACAGTGACGGCTTATAATCAAAGTCTTCAGCTATTGAGTTCTTCAAACTATGGAAAAGAAACTGTAGATATCTCTGCTCCAGGTTACAGAATCAAGTCTGCCCTACCAAATGGTCGTGCAGGTTACCTGACAGGAACAAGCCAAGCAACAGCATTCGTAACTGGAGTGGCGGCACTTCTGATGTCACAGTATCCAGAACTGACTGCAGTACAAGCAAAAGAAATTTTGAAGAAATCAGCGAGAAAAGAAGCAACCCTACTAACGAAGTGTTCAAGTGGTGGACGTCTTGATGCTGATAGATCATTCACATTGGCCGATGAATTTATCAAGAATAGAAAGAAAGCCAGAGACATCGCAAACAGATATCCAAATAGTGTAGACCCAAAGAAGATGAAAAGATCGAAGAAGTCCAAAAAACAAGGAAAGATCATTTTCAGGAAGAGTAGCTGATCCTCGCTACATAAAGCGCTAAGGAAAGACCTAGACCGTAGATCAAAATCCATTTGGCAAACGGATAAAAGGTAAAGCTCTTCAGAAATTCAAAAAAACTTTTATTATCCCGGGCAAAGTCCTGGGATTTTTTTTGCCAATGATATTCATTCAATCCTTCACTGATGGATATTTGAAACCATAAAGGCAAAGCTCCCCATTTCTCATCCAGGAAATAACTCTCACCGATTTTATAATCCCTCATTTCAACTACAAGGTCTTTAACCTCAATGGCGAATTCACTTCCAGGACGAGGATCATTTTCAAAAGCATCTGCGAGTAATTGAAATCGGCGTTTTAGCTCAAACAAATAAGTGCGAATTTTGCCTTCTAAAAATTTCTCGAGATGTGGGAAGACTCTCACCAAAGAAGGAAGACTTGAGACATAGCTGTCTTTGATGGCATAGAATGATTTTTCACCAAAGGCCTCTCCAACCCTGTCGATAGCAAACTGGAAACCACAGGCCTCACACTCTCTAGATGTGATATAAAAAGACTCACACTTAGGGCAAACTTCAACCTTTAGCTTCCCAATAATTTTGGATTTTGTCTTTTTGATTAGCTCTGTATTCGATGAAGAATAAGTATTCATTAATATTAGTTTATTCCACTGCGTTGTCGTTGGCAAACAAAGAGCATAATCGTAGAATATTAACATGTCCGAAAACTACTTCAGATCCGCTCTTATTCCTCGCTACATCTTTCCCTTTGTAGGTGGATTTCTCTACGCTGCCGGTTTTCCGATGACCTTTGCACCGAATTTTTTCCTTTTTCCCATAATTGGAATCACACTACTCTTCTCTTCATTGGGATTTGTTCATGAAAATGCTGAAAGATCGCTCTTTCAACAATGCCTCTCCCTCTTGGCCTTCAGTGTTTCTTATTGTCTCTTGGGTTATTATTGGATTCCCTATACCCTTACTGAATTTGGGGAAATCCCGTTTCCCTTCAACTACACTTTAGGTGTTTTATTTAGTCTGATCATCGTACCTCAATTTTGGGTCTTTATTTTTGGACACATGCTTTTAAAAAAGTTCAATTTTAAGAGTAGTTATTTTGTCAGCTCGACCAGTAGACGAAATATGCTCTTCGCTTTAGCGCTGACTCTGGTTGAATACTTCACACCTCAACAGTTTCCGGCGCATCTGGGGCACCCCTGGCTTCAATTTTCCCCCTACTTGGGACTTGCCCCCCTATTCGGAACTCCTCTCTTTTCATTTATCAGCTACTGGATTGCGTTTGCTCTAATCGGCTTT
>SBGE01000306.1 GCA_006226755.1 Deltaproteobacteria bacterium
CTTCAGGCCTGAAGTTGAAATCAATCTTTATTCTCCTGGATATACTTTTTGGTTCAAATTTTCTCCTAAAGAAGTTCGAGAGAGAAAAGTTTCTTTTAATCGTCCTCTAAGGCTCAGCCGTCTAGACAATGAATTTATTGAAAGTCTTGAGTTGATTGAAATAGAAAATGAAGAGGCCAATATGCATATGAGGCAAACACCTCGAATGCAAGCCAAAGGAAACAAAAAAGTTGGAGTACAAAAGGCTACAGATCCTCTCGAAAGAATTAGAGAGTATCCTCTCTATGATATGAGTCAAACCGGTGCTGGTTTTCTCGTCGACAACCCTGCACTCTATGAGCGTGGGCAGAAAATCATACTTCGTACAATGAATGGGAAAAAACTAGATCTTCCTCTACGCGGTCGAATTATGGGAGTCAGACAAATGGACGATGATGAAGAATTCAAAGTCGGTGTCATGTTTGATGTTCAAAAAAGAACCTGATTATTTATTGTTCACACCCCACTCATAATGAGTAGTACCATTATTATCTTTATTCGGCTTATAGTTGATCAAGACAGAACTGCCTTTTGAATGACTATGGGAGTAGCCGAGATCAGGTTTCTTCATCGGACTTGAAAATACTGTCGAACTAGAAGCAGGTCTTCTTCCTCTACTCTTACTTTTAGAAGAACCAGAACCTCTCGATGGCCTTCTCGCCTTATACCTTTGAGGAGAACTTCCAGAAGAAAGATTACTCATCATCTGTTTGATTGAATCTTCATATCTTTTTAAATTTTCATTTTGAAACTTTTGAACTTCCCTCAACTCTTGATGCTTTTTGGCCGCGACTTTGTTGGAATGACATTTACTACATGCTCTTTGACCATTTCTGTGATCGTGGATTTCCTTTCCTTTTTTTGCAGCTTCCAGTGCTCCCGGAAGATCTGCGTTGGAACTAACAATGTACTTATTTGGATCCATCATTGATCCAAGGCCAAAACCTTGATGTGGTTGTGGAACTGCTCTTTGCGTTCCTTGACTAGGTCTTTGATGTTGCCCTTGCTGATTTCCTTGAGACCCAAAAAACTGATTCGCCATATTCTCATAATGTCTCATGGCGGCCTTTGCCTTTTCCTCTTTATAACTCTTCCCCATTTTCGCCTCACAGTAATCTGCAAAAGCTTCAGGAGGAAGTTCGAATGTTTCACGGTATTCTTTTGGACGACAGTTGGTGGCATGACCTTTACCACTGACAGTAATTCGTGAGGGGGAATTACCATAGCTTTCAGGAATTTCACTCTCTAAATTTCCATAAGGAGATTGATAGGAATCTTGATTCGAAAACTTATATTTCCATGCCTCCTCCAGTCCCGGAGGATTATCATCACTTGAATCCGCCTGCCCTTGATAAGCGGTCTGTGAAAGTCCCAATACAGGGATAAATAGAATCAGCCACAAGTATTTCATTCTCATCATTATAGCCCTAACCTCTTTTCGGCAGGGCCGGATATCGCTTGATTCCCAATGAAATCAGCAAGATGGAGCTCTAAACCCCATCTCGCTTAAAAATGTAAGTGACTTATTTTAGATGCGTGTTGAAAAAGCGAATGGTGTGACCAGTCTTTAAGACCCTGTTTTCTCTTTTTCTGACCCCATGACCTTCATCAGCGAAAAGTATCAACTCTGCAGGAATTCCCTTCTTCTCCATGGCGTCGTGAATTTGAATGGCCTCTCCAGCCGGAACACGTGGATCATTAGCTCCGTGAATAATCATTAATGGGTCTTGGATTTTATCCAGGTAATTTATTGGAGAAAGTTTTTCCAAAGCTTCCATATCTTTATCAAGAAAACCATATTCAGCTTCACGTAGTTTTCTTCTATAGTCAGCAGTGTTCTTCAAAAAAGTAACGAGACTACTCATCCCAACACTGGCCACTCCAGCATCGTAATGACCTGCATACATGGTCATTCCAACCAAAGTTGCATATCCCCCATAGGAACCTCCCATAATACCAACCTTTGGTACGACTCCATTTTTGCTCCAATTCTTTTTAATCCAAACAGCTGCATCTCTAATATCGGTAATGACATCAAGACGTTTTGGACCATTATCGGAATTTAACCAAGACTTTCCAAAACCATCACTCCCTCTAATATTAGGTCTGACCATGACGAAACCTTCATCGATATAAAGCTGTTGAGTCGGACTGAAACCTGGATAAGACAAGGACTCTGGTCCACCATGGAATTGCACAATGACTGGGCAAACTTGTTTTAAACATTTTGTTGGTCTTCGAACAAGCATTGGAATCTTCACCCCATCATGTGATTCATAATATTCCAATTTGTCCGCAGCAAATTCGGTTGTATCAATTTCTGGGTGATTTGCAGTTGTCCACTGCTGATAACGACCTGTTTTCCAATCATAGACAAAATTTGTTCTTGGCGACTTTGCTGTTTCAACTCCAAGAGTTGAGTATCTTCCATTCCTTGAAGTAAAGCCAAAATAAACATGATCTGCATTTTTAAATTTTGGAAGTGTTAAACTTTTAAATGTTCTAGCATCCATGGCATGGGCCCGATAGTAACCGTTCTCATTTACTCCGTATTGAATTCTTGTTCTGTCCCGATCCATAGAAAAATACTCTACATTGTATTTTTCGTTAGTGATCTTATTAAGTTTGCCATTTCTGAAAGAATACAATTGTCTATACTCTCCAAACTTGTTCGTTTGGACAATATACTCGTCTGATTTTGATCCAAAACGAACGGTATATTCTTCTTCTTCCCCTTGCCCGATCAAAGGTTTTAACTCTTTGGTCTTCTCATTCAGTAAAAAATACTCGGAAGCAATATTAGTGATACTTCTTCCAACTAACACACGTCCGTCATCGGCGACTTCTTCCAAAAACCAATAACCCGGTTTATCCACAAGAAGCTCAGCTTTTTTGGATCTCAAATCATATTTATAAAGCGAGAAATTTTTTGGATCGATATCATTTGCCCTGTAATAGATAGATCTATTGTCGCTTGATACCCATTGCAAAGATGCTTTTACTTTTTCCTTACGAATAATTGGCTCAAGCACACCACCATTTGTGCTTTGGCGATAAATTCCCGTATACTCGTCACCTTTACTGTCTCGAGAGAGATATAACCATTTACCATCGATACTCAAGCTAGAGATATTGGTACTCTCTTCTCCTCCGGTCAATTGAATAGGGAAACGTAAAGCTCCTGGGATTTTCCAGACTTGATTTGTACCAGTCACTCGCCAGTTTACATAAAGATTCTTTCCATCATTTGAAATGACTCCTAGAGAAGTTCTCGTGATGTCCATCATGGATTGAATTTTTGAAGTTAGATTTGGATCGAGGGTCGCAGGTTCGAAACGTTTCAAGTCTTCCTTTGAAACACTTTCTTCTCCGTGTCCTTCATAAGTATTATCTTTCTTTTTGACTCCCGAACAGGACGAAATAAGAATAAAAGTCAGGACAATTGCCAGAAAAGGGCGAACCATGAAAACCTCCGTTTGTTCACGACCGCCCTATTCTAACTAAGGGTGCTTTAAGAAGCTACTTCTCTTTGAGCTTCTTCAAGACATTGCACAGTGGCATTTAATTGTTTGAGTGAACTATTCCAGTTCTTGCTTGTATCCAATTGTCCTTGAAAGATTCCCAAAGCTTCATCCAATGAACGGTTCCATTCCCTTTCACTGTAAGTCATGGCCATTCTTCGCCAGAAATCTTCTTTAACTCTTTCCACATCCAATAATGTCTGTGGGTGGTTTCTTGTCATCAAGTACATACTTCTATAAAAATCCATCAATTTCTCTTGGATCTTCATTCGAAGTGGAACTTGCGCGCCATACTTTTTACTATCTCGTTGGATACTCTCTACCAGGGGTCTCAAAGGATGCTTACGATACTGAATCAATTTGTAAGTCCCGACTCCCCCTAAAACTACTCCCATAAGCGGAAGCTTCAGTAGAAAGAACATCAAACTCAACAGAAAAAAGATGATGGTTTGATTTTTATCTACTTTCATTTCTTCTTCCTTTCAAAAAAGGGCGGTTGAATTTCAACCGCCTGGAGTGTTCATTAAGCAACGACAATATCTTCACTATCAACAGGCTTCGCAATTTTTAACTTTGCTTTCACCTCATCAAGCATTTCGATATGTCTGGCATTAACGTTTTCTTCTTCAAGCTTTCTAAGTTCGATATCTAGGTCACTTCCACCAACTGTTTCCAACTCTACTTCAAGTTTCAACGCTTGATCTTTGAGTTTTTGAATTCCGTTGTCGGTGGCGAGACTTCTAATTGATCCTCCAAGAGCATTCAAATCCTCTTGTAGTTCTTTTCGAAGTTTGAGCGCCTCGATTCGACTTCCAAGCAGTCTGAGTTTTTCTCCAGACTCCCCGATCTTCACACCAAGTTCTTTTTCTATCCTTGAAGCTTCAGCAATATCGATCTCAAGTTTTTCCACTTGCTGATTCAAAAAGCCGACTTCTTCCTTGGTTGTCTCAATCTTGGCAATGATCTTCAGAGCCAGTTCATCTTTACCAGCTTGAACCGTTCTTTCCATATTCATGGTCAGTTCTTTAAGCTGATGTCCAGACTCTTGCATTTTCTGTTCGAGTCTTTTCTTTTGAAAAATCAGATTTGTTAAGTTCTGTCTGATCTTCATCTGACGATCTCTGTAATCTCTGATTGTTCCTTCAACCAAGAGTTGGTGATTCTCTTCGCCTTTAGAAGCAATACTCTCCCATAGGCCTTTCCATAATGTGTTCAATCTTTTCATAATGCTCATATTTCCCCCTTGTTAGAAATATAGTCTTTCGTTTTTTACTTCTGGCATAACAAAGGCCAGAACCATGTAAGCTACGAAAGTCAAACCAAACGATACAATTAAAGAACCAACTGCCAGTAAACGAATCAACCCAAGTTCAATTCCAGACTTGTGACTGATCGCCTGACAAACACCCAAGATTTTTTTCTGGTGATAGTCATTCAACTTGTCTTCTCTTGGAAGAATCCAGGCCAGCATCAAATAAATCAAAAGGCCTGAACCAAAAAAGAGAACGCTAATCAACCAGATCAATCTCAAAACGTTCGGGTCCATATCAAAACTTTTTCCGAGTCCTTGGAATACTCCAGCTACAACTCCATCTTCAGATCTAACCCATTTGGGTCTTGCAACAACTTCATAATGATTTTTCATCTTTGTCTTTCCTCC
>SBGE01000227.1 GCA_006226755.1 Deltaproteobacteria bacterium
CCCTCAATTTATTGATGAATCTAAACGACCTGGTCAGATTATTATTATCTGTCGTCCAAATAATCCTACTGGGGACATTTGTCCTAAAGAACAAATCAGACAAGTTTTAGAGGCAAGTCAAGAGCAATCACTGGTTGTTTTAGATGAAGCTTATGCCGACTATTTAGAATCGAACGAACAGGGAATTGACCTTCTAAGACAGTATAAAAACTTGATTATTTGTCGAACACTTTCAAAATTTTATTCCTTAGCAGGACTTCGAGTTGGATTTGGAATTGCAGATCCCATCCTTATCGAAAAACTAATTCCTTATCAGTCTCCCTATCCCATTCCCTCTATTGTATCTGAATGGTTAATCACAAACTTCAATCAAGAATATATCTCATTAGCTAATGAAGAATTTAAACAAATAGAAAACGCAAAAATAAAATTGAAACAACTCTTATCTCCACTTGGAATAGTGAAGATATCAAAAGCAAACTTTGTGAATCTGTATTCACCTGAATCAAAAATGCTTTATGAGATGTTAAAGTCGAAAAGAATTGAAGTCAGATATTTTGAGCAGCTTAATATCCTTCGATTTTCTATAGGAACAAATTCTGAGATGGAACGATTGTATACTTCTTTGGAGAATCTTTTATGAGAAAAGTAGCCCTTATTGATCGTGATGGAACAATTATCATTGAACCAGAAGATTTCCAAATCGATTCACTTGCAAAACTTGAGTTGGTCCCAGGTGTAATCCCAGCTCTTTTAGATATTCAGTCACGAGGTTATGAATTAGTTATGGTTACAAATCAAGACTATCTAGGTTCCGACGGATACCCTTTAGAGAGTTTTGAACTGGTTCAAGATAAGTTGATGAGCCTGCTAGAGTCTCAAGGCATTTCATTTTCTAAAATTTTAATTTGTCCTCATGGCCCTGATGAAGGCTGTTCGTGTCGAAAACCTGACTTAGGACTTTTTGATTTTCAATTCCTTCAAGAGCTTGATCGCAAAAACTCCTTCGTTGTTGGAGATAGGATCACTGACCAGGAAATGGCAAATAAGCTAGGAGTTTCTTCATATTTGCTTAATGATAGTTTAAAGTGGTCTGATATTATTATTCAGCAATTTAATCAAATTATTTCAAAAAGATTTCGTAGGACAAATGAAACAGAGATTAGTCTTAAACTTTCTCAAGTTGAAGAGAAGAACGTTATATCTACGGGAATAGGCTATTTCGATCACATGCTTGACAGTCTCATAAAAAATTCTGGAATGAGTTTGACTCTTAAAGCAGAAGGTGACCTTTACGTTGACCAACACCATTTGGTAGAAGATGTTGGGATTGTTCTTGGTCAAGCATTTCGTGATTTAATTGATAGAAATGTCCTAAGACAGAGATATTCTGTTGGTCTTCCTATGGATGAATCCATTACATATTGCCTTTTAGATATTGGTGGGCGCTATTCTTTCTCCTTTGAAGATGAATTCTCAGTTCCTATGATTGGGGAGTTACCTACTGAAATGATTCAACATTTTTTCAACTCACTTGCCGAAAATGCCAAGTGGACACTTTCGATGAACGTAAAAGGTAAGAATAATCATCATATGGCCGAAAGTGCATTTAAGGCACTAGGACGCTCTCTTCGTGAAGCATTTCAGGAAGTAAGATCTATATCATCTACGAAGGGATTCATATGATCGGAGTCATTGATACTGGTTTATCAAATTATAATTCAGTAGTTTCAGCTTTAGAGAAAATCCAGGCTCCTTATAAGAGAGTTCAAAATTCTGATGAACTTAATAATTGCGGAAAAATTATTTTTCCAGGTATCGGAAGTTGGGATCAGTTATCTAAAACATTGGATAAGAAATTAGTAAACGATATGAAATCTTTAAAAGTACCTTTCTTGGGGATTTGTCTAGGGATGCAGTTCCTCTATGAAGAAAGCGGCGAAGGGGTGACTCCAGGATTGGGAGTTATTCCAGGAGCCATTACAAAGCTTCAAACTCATATCTTACCACATATGGGATGGAACTCTGTTTCGTTACTTGGGGATGACCCACTTCTTGATGAAATTGAGTGTGGGGCAGATTTTTATTTTGTTCATAGTTATGCTGATCAAGCAAAAGACTTTTCTATAGGGATGACTCAAGTTGAAGATATTTGGTTTTCCTCAATTGTCAAAAGAGATAACTATTATGGAGTTCAGTTTCACCCTGAACGATCAGGAAAAGTTGGTCTACAACTTCTTTTAAACTTTTCGAGGTTATCATGATTCTACCGGCGATTGATTTGATAGATAATAAATGTGTTAGGCTTACTCAAGGTGATTATGAGAAAGTAGAGTACTTTTCTCGTACTCCACTTCAAACAGCTATAGATTACGAAAATGAAGGGTTCAAGTGGCTTCACCTAGTAGATCTTGAGGGGGCAAAGTTTGGTTACCCTCAAAATCTTGAAACATTTAGACTTATTAAAAAGAATACTAATCTTCTTATTCAATATGGGGGAGGCGTTCGCTCTATAGAAACTATAGAAAAACTTATTTCCTTCGGTGTCGATCGAATTTTGATTAGTACTCTTTCCATTCGAGAAAAAGAACAAATGAAGGATCTAATTAAGAAGTTTGGAAGTGAAAGGTTCGCTTTTTGTTGGGATGGCAAATTTATAAACGGTGTATTCCAAGTTTTTGATCAAGGCTGGCTGAAGTCATCAGAATTGAGTCTTGATGAGCTTTATCAATTTTATAAGGACTATTTACCAAGTGTCATTTTCATCACTGATATCACACGCGACGGAATGATGTCTGGTGCAAATATAGAACTTTATAAAACCCTCAATAAAACTTATCCAAAAATAAATATAGGAGCATCAGGTGGAGTGACTTCTCTTGACGAAGTTCACGCTCTTAAAAATTTTTGTTCAAATGTCATAATAGGTAAGGCCTTGCTTTATGGTGTGATCAATTCTCAAGAGGCAGCACTATGTTAAAAAAAAGGATTATAGCTTGTCTTGATGTCAAAGACGGTAAAGTTGTGAAAGGTGTTAAGTTTAAAAATCACGAGATTCTTGGCGATATACTCGAGTTTGCTAAGGCTTACTCTGATGCGGGAATTGATGAACTGGTCTTTTACGACATAACGGCATCTCCGCGAGGAGAAGTTGTAGATACTCAATGGATAAAAAAACTTTCGAACGTCATTACTATTCCATTTTCAGTTGCCGGTGGTATCTCAACTTTAAAAGATGCAGAAAATGTTCTTTCTTCTGGAGCTGAAAAAATCTCTGTAAACTCGATGGCATTGAAAAATCCCGAGCTTATCACTGAAATCGCCAATCGTTTTGGATCCCAGGCGATTGTGGTTGGAATCGATTGCTTAAAGAAAGGTGATGAGTATCGTGTTTTTCAGATGACTGGTGATCCAAAACTAACTTCTTGTTCAGGTCGCCTTTCCATAGATTGGGCAAAAGAGGCTCAAGAGAGGGGAGCAGGGGAGATTGTCCTTAATTGTATGGATCAAGACGGAGTCCGAAGAGGTTATGATTTATTTCATACAAAATATTTAGCTTCCGAGTTAACAATACCAGTTGTGGCCTCTGGTGGAGCAGGATCAGTTCAAGATTTTGTTGATATCTTCACTCAAAGTTATGTATCTGGCGCTTTGGCGGCATCTATTTTTCACAAAGGGCTCGTTTCTATAAAGTCGATAAAAGAATCTTTGAAAATGAACAACATACCAGTGAGGATGCTATGATAGATAAAATTGATTGGATAAAAGTCAATGGAATGCTTCCTGTTATTATTCAAGATGATAATTCTTCTGAGGTTTTGATGATGGGTTATATGAATAGAGAGGCCCTCGCGAAGACATTAACTGATAAGCGTGTAACATTTTACTCTAGAACTAAGAATAGACTTTGGACAAAAGGTGAAACCTCTGGGAATTTCTTAAATGTCAGGTCTGTAAATCTTGATTGTGACAATGACACTTTACTGATTCAGGTCTTACCAGTAGGTGAAACATGTCATCTTGGCGAAAAATCATGTTTTTCTAAAAGTGAAAGATTTAGTTTAATCACTTTGGAAAATATTATTACTCAAAGGGCGAAAGAGCCTTCTGATAGAAGTTATACTTCAAGTTTGATTAACGGACCTGAAAATCGACTCATCCAAAAAATTGGCGAAGAGGCCATCGAAACAGTTATCGCTGCTAAAAATAATGATAATGAGGAACTTTTAAATGAAATGGCCGATCTAATGTACCATGGGCTTGTTTTATTGCAAAAGAAGGGGCTATCACTTGCTGATGTGGAGAATATACTTGCACAGAGAAACAAGTGCAGTTGAAATAGACTCAATTATCCGCCTTATTTCTTTTATTAGAAAGAATACATCATTTTGCTAATGTTAAAAATTGATGCAAAATCCGCTAGGATTTGCACCTTTAGTAGGGCAAATATTTTCTTCTGATCCTTTTAAAAATGCACTACAACCTGAACCTCCATCGAATTTTATTGCAGATTTCACTTTTGCCTGTAAAAAATCCTTTTGCATCGTTCTTCCACTAACTTTTGGAGTAATAACTGCATAAGACTTTTCTTCAATAGTAATAATTGCGATGTGATTTGTTCTCCTCATTTGCGCTGAATCTAAGTTTCCAATTCCTTGATCAAAAAACTGTTTTTCTTCGATTGATTTAACTGAAGCAGCATAGCCTCTATTGTTAGTATTGGTCATGATAAGGTGGGCACCGCCGCCCATTAAGTGGGTGACAGTCTTTTCTGTTTTGTTTTCAAGTTTCTCTAAGTGAGTAAAAAACCTTTTGGACATTTCAGTACGATGGGTAGAGTTTCTATAATCATAATTAGTGTAACTCATAGAGCTGAGTATGACGGATCCATCTTGCATTATCGCTACGAAACCTCTTGATAGAGTTTTGGGATTAACAATTGATATCCTTCTATCTTCCATGAAGGGACCAACGGGGGTAAGACTCCCATCAAAGAAGGTTCCAGAGACGAGTAGGTCACAATCATTTTTTTCTCTATCTAGTGACGTAATAAATTTTTGATTGTGTTTTATAATTGATAGATCTTGAATTGGGAAAACTTGATACCCTTTTGATTTCAATAGCTCACCAGTTCCAGCTTCTACAATGAAAGTAAAATGAATACTTAAGATTATGTACAAACAATTTAATATTTTTTCGCTCATAGCTGT
>SBGE01000258.1 GCA_006226755.1 Deltaproteobacteria bacterium
GGGGCTTCTCCAAAAAGAGTCTCTTCTAGATGTCGACTAGTTGCAACCACCTCGTGAGATAACTTTTCAAATTCAGCTAGCTCTTTGATAAACTCCAAAATTAAAGGGCTGTCTTCTCGATTGGCCTTTCGGATTTTTAACTCTTCCATTTCAACCCACAATATTTACAATTTCATCAACACTAGTAACGTGAACTCCAACAGCTGTTTCTCTCATAATGCTTTCTCTAACTTTAGCTGCTTCACGATAAGTCTCTGTACTCCAGGCCTTTTTCATTTCTTCCTCTGAGTCGAAACTCATAATTGCAACACCATCAATCGGATCTTCAGCGTCATCTTTTCTTCTGTCTGTAAGGTGATATTGTTGATAAGACTTTACTTCAGGAAATTGTCTATAGAATGGTCCGTACTCTTCTTTCCAAATTCTTCGAAATTCTTCGGTTGAAACACCCTCTTTCTTACGTACAACTACGAGTATCGTGAACATAATTCTCTTCCTCTTCATTTACTGGTAAACTGTATATGTACATTTTCTAGTGAGTGTTATGGAAATTCAAGCATTGCTTCTGGTTTTAACCGGCTCAATCTTTCACCTGGCCTGGAATGTCCTAACAAAAGGAGCCAAAGACAAATTTGCCTTTCTTTGGATTGCCATTATTCCAGCAAGTATTATTAGCCTTGTAATAAATTTCAACTCGGATGTCTTGGTAGCTGAAGGATGGATCTACTTGATCTCCTCTATGTTCATTCACGCTTTCTATTTTTGGGCATTGAGTACAGCTTATAAATTTGCCGATCTCTCTTTTGTTTATCCCTACTGTCGAGGTCTTGGAGCTCTACTCACTACACTTGGTGGGATTTTTCTTCTTTCAGAAAATCTCTCTTTTAGAGGACTTTCAGGAATTTTCTTAGCCCTAATTGCAACTTTTTTGGAACCAGGCCTTGGGGCCTTCAAGAAAAAAGAATTATTCAATTTCAAAGGAGTTGGGTTTACTATTTTGACAGGGATTGCGATCAGCTCTTATCTCTTGGTTGATAAAGTAGGTGTAACACTTATACCAACAGGAATGTATCTGCCTATAATGTTGTTAGGCTCGGCCCTGATTCTTTTTCCATTCATGATTAAGCAGAATCGGTTCATCGAAGAGATCAAACATAGTCGTTGGAAGCCTTTTTTAGGAAGCGCCTTTCTTTTTGCCGCTTATTATTTAATTCTTCTCGCGATGGAGACTGCTCCAATTAGTTATGTGGTGGCTGCAAGAGCCAGCGGGATTATTGTCAGTGGTATTGCTGGAATTTTCTTTTTTAAAGAAAATGTGAGCAAGATTAGATGGTTATCAATCTTGCTCATATCTATCGCTGTCTATTTTATTGGAACTGCTTGATAATTTAAAACCTTCCCGACCATGCGGGATCGGGAAGGTCGTGTGAACGAAGCAAACACCTACACAAGGCATTTGATTCGAATTCTTCTTACCATAAATTTCTCGTTGCCTGTCAAGTCATCTGCTATATAACACCCCGTTTGAGCGTTAAATTAACTCGAGGTAAAATTTCATAACTTATAATTTGGGATATAATGGGACAGATGAAACATTTAATTTATTTGACGCTAATCTTTTTAGCATCCTGCTCCAGCTTGAAGAACGAAGAAGCCTTTAATCAACATCTCGCTAATAAAGATTGTGAGAAAGCTTTGATTGAAAATCAACCTTCATCGAGCATGGAGATCCTCTCAACGACTGCACAAGGTACGGGAACAGTGGCCAGTTATTTATTAACCGGTCTTGGTTATACAACAGATATCATTGTTCAATTTGGTGGTGGCATTGGTGTTGGAGTAGTTGTCTGCTCACCTATTATTGCCATTGAACTCGGGGCCAAAAGCGATGGGCGCCTAAGTGGAGAATGCATTGCAAATGTCAGCTCCCCTCTCATAGAAGCTGGCGAGTTCATGAAACTCGGAGAAACATCTCACAAGAAAACTCGCACCTGGAGATGTCCCAACTACGACAAACTTAGTGAAGGCTTTAGAAAAGTCGCCCGCTGCCATTATGATCGCGGAGAAATCGACAAAAGTAGAAAACAGATCCAGAAACTCAAAGGAGACAATTCATTTTATGGTTGTCTCTCAAGCGATGAACAAACCAACCTCGACAAAGAGCTCGACTTCTACTCAAGATAAGCTGTTAAAATTACATATATTGCGAATCGGTAATTAGCCCTCTTTTAGCAAAATCCACACCTCTATAGCCAAACAATTCAAGAACTCCCTCAAAATGGGGTCAGTGGAGGGTGTTATGAGAGTTTCTATACTTTGCCTATTATTGGTTCTAGTTTCATGTAAGCCTGATTCCGGACAAGTGATCACGATTCCTAATGATCGCCAATTTTACGATATTATTCATCGTCCACTTGATCCTCCAGTTATGTGTGGCTCTTATCAACCAGCGCAAGTACAAAAGCCAGATGAGCTTCTTCCAGAGGGACTTAATCCAGTCGAGGCCCATGATCAATTATGCTCAGCCAGTGGACTTACAGTTAATGAAACGATGAGACATATTTTTGCAAATTTTGATGCTTCAAAAAGCTCTGTTCGCCATTATGACCACGTGGCTCCTTTGGACGGAATAACAATTGGAATGGGTCATTGGCCGCAGAACGAAGTCAGCAAATTTTTTGAAGATATGGAACGATTCCCTGATGTAAAAAAGCGTTTTTTAAATCGAGCTGTTGAAGCCATGCAAGAAGATGGAAGCGAGATTGCTCTTTCAGAATGTCATCTCCAACTTAAAAACCCCTGCGTGAGAGAAAACATTGTTTCCCTTCTTGAGAATACTATTTTCAATGAAGTTTTTATGAAGAAACATTTTTCAAAGAACTGCCAAGGAAATGATAATCAAGGACGTTGCACACAAGCCAAACCAAATATGTGGAAACAACTTCCATGGCTTCCTAAAGTTTTAAAAAGAGGCTTTAGAGACAAAGTCGTAACCAATTGGCAGACCGACTTCTATTACCGGGATGTCATTCAAACTGGAGAAAAATTAGCCATCAAATCTGGAATAGGAAATGATTTTGACTCTATCCTTATGCTCTCCTCTCTCGATTCATCAGGTTCATCATGGGCCAAGTATATTGGAAACTCTATGGATAGAGGCCATGTTGAAATTGGCGGTAAAAAATATGATTGGAACAGACCAGAAGGACTCGTAAACTGGAGCCCAAAAGAGCTCAAGTCCTGGAGAATGCTTCTCGCTTTTCGCTACTATAATTTCAAAAAAGGTGAACGTAGTGGAGGATGTGGTCGAAGAATTCGTAATCGTCAGAAACAGTTCTACTGTATGTATGCAAAGGATATGTGGGACTACCACTGGCCGGATGCTCCAACAGGGAAGTCTTCTTGCAGACCAATAAGAGAAGAAATTACAGAAGATACTTGTAAAAAATTTGAACCTGTTAAACCATCCCCTTGTGGTGACATTCAAATTCAAGAGCATGATTGACCACTTGAGACATCGGCCGTATCACTTAATAATGAATGAATTTGATTATTCCAAAATTGTCATTGTTGGCTCTAGTTCAAGTGGAAAAACTACGCTTGGAAGACAACTCTCGAAAATTTTAGGACAACCTCATCAGGAATTGGATTTCTTCAATTGGGAAGAGAATTGGACAGAAGCTAAACACGAAGTTTTCAGACAGCGAGTTGATGAGTTCACTTCCAAGACAAAGTGGATCACCGATGGAAACTATGGAAGAGTTCAGGATTTAACTATTAATAGAGCAACCCTAGTCATTTGGCTTGATTACTCACTTCCGCTTATTCTTTCACGTTTTTTTCGTCGCTCTATCAGACGTTCGATAACCAAAGAAGAGCTTTGGAATGGGAATAGAGAAACGCTGAAAAACTCTATGTGGGGGAAAGAATCTTTGCTCGCTTGGATTCTTCAGGTTTATCCAAAAAATATTGCTCGATATGAAGAAATGATTACTAATAATGATTCATCGAAAAGAAAGTTTCTAAGATTTAAAACACCGAGAGAGACAAAAGACTTTATTCAGAAATTGGAAAAGCTAAGCAAGCTGTCTTGACCGTTTTTGAGAGTTCGTTTCCAACCAGTTATAAGAATATTATCTGGGAGAATGAAATGATCTTCTTGAATTTCACCTTTATCATACTTAATGATAAAACCTTTGCTCGCTTGCTCATGAGAAAGACCACACTTCCCTCTTTTAGCAATCAGCTCTAATTCACTAATTGCAGCCATGAATTTATTGATCTCTTTAGCAGGCTCAATATTTGGATACTGAACATAACCATTAGCGTCTGCATCTGGATGCTCAGGCTCATACAAGTGAAGAAAATCTTCTCTTGTCTCAACACGACATTTGTTTCGCTGACACTTCACAACCTGACGCTTATAACTTCCGCCTTCTGGTGTTCTTGTCGTTTCTTCATTGGCAATATTTGATCCGTGCGCTGAGATTGTCAGCTGTAACTTTTTGACTTTCCCACATTCTTTGTCCTTACTGGCGCCGAATACAGGCAGTGCGATCAATAGCGAGCTGGTCATCCATAACCAAGTCATCCATTTCATATTTTAATTATAGCGGGATTTTTTTAAAAATGTGTAGGGGCAAAATATTTGCCCCTATAGATCAGGTATTCATGTAATTACAGATAGTTCTTAATGAAGTCCTTAATTAATCCAAAGCCTTGGCTAAATCCTTCCTTCAGGTATGTAAGAAAAGGTTTGTTATCCTTGGTTTCCGCTCTAAAAGACCCATAGATTTGGACATTATCTACCCCAAATAGGGCCTTAAGTACTGAAAATCCAACAGCATTATTTGAAACTGTTTCAAGAAAGTTTTTAAAAGCTGGAAGGTTTACTTCATTGTGGATAACTACATCATTGTGGAGAACTAAAAATTGTCCCTGTAGTTTTTCGATACATTTAGTTTCATCCTTTCCGAGTTTCACACCGTCTGGTTGATCTTCACCAGTGCAAACAATTTCGAAAGCATCCCCTAGGTCGAGCACATCTTGATGAATCAAATGATTCACACCATTCACTCCTACTTGTGCATGCAAGTTTAAAACGAATGGCCCTTGTAGTTCTCCGTCCTCAATACCCGAAACAAGACCTTGATCAATTTGTTCGAATCTCTTTATCCAATCCTTTGCCCGCTCTCTATATTTTTTATAATTCTTGGTTGCCATGAATTCTTTACTAATTCTATAAGTCGCACTTGCTGGCAATGGCAGAGTCGTATCTTCAAACTTGGCCTCCGGTGAATCTACTTCATATTCAAAGGCCATGTTCTCTACAACTCGAGTATTGAATTTTGAAAGGTTTTTATTGGCAAACAGGAACTGAAGAATAGAACGATCCATTGCAACTCTTTCCTGTTGATGACGATAGAAATAACGTTTCCCGTAACGTGTTTCAAATGTCATTTGCTCTGTTGAGTTACCCCAATGCTTTCCCCAAATCAGGGCCTGAAGATTCAACGACTCATCTATTCGAAGTGAGTCTTGATGTGATGTTATAAATGGCATCAAAACAAGTGAACCATTAGGACTCTTCCCTTTATTTACTTCTTTCATGGCTTCTTGAAGACTTTCATCATTTCTAATGAGTTCTAGATCTGATTCTGAAAATTTAAGATTTGTAGTGTGGCTTGAAGAAATATTCACACGATATTCTCCGGAAAGAAGTGTAAGCTTCAATAGCTTATAGAAATCAGCTTGTAATCCAATCTGTACACTTGTTCCCGTTACTTTTGAGTTACGGATGGAAACTCTAAGAGCTTCTTCAAATGAACGATCTTCAGCTTCTGGTTTTTGGTATACCAGAGAACTTAGTTTTGAATAGTAAAGAGTTCCCTTAGCGTATCCAGAGAGTGAATAAACGGAAGGAGTATCCACTGACAATGTCAGGTCTGCAGACAAGAAATCATCTCTTCTGACCAAATCACCGGCATCCAGTTCTGTATAACGAGTTTCATAAAACTTAAGAAATGAGAAAAGAAGTTTATCAAATTCAGTAGCAAGACCTTTCAGATAAGTCTCAGCTGTATGACGATAAGTATAAGTTCTTTTAAAACGAACTGCGGAAAACATTTTCAAATTTGCATCTGAAATTTCAATATCACCATCTTCTTTAAGTTGCTCCAAAAAACTTCGCGCAGAAACACTGACTTGAATAGTATCCACAACAATCCACTTCGTGCTGTCATATGCTGGCTCTAGAGTTCTACCAAGTTTGACTTGAGCATTGCCCGTCGCCAGATCCCAGCTGAATCCAGGAGTATTCAATTCACCGAGGGAGAAATCTTGTTTGTAATCGATGATCTCTTTGGTGAGGTTATTGACTTGTTCAATTCCGACTTCTTTGAGTTTGTCCCAAACCTTTTTTATAATTGGAGCAAGATCCAACTTTCTTTGATTTTGCTTTGAGATTTTGTCTTTGAACTGCTCAGTCATCTCAAAATATTCAAACTCACTGGCATGCAGGGTAAACACCGCCATAAGACTGAGCAAAAGTGTCAGTAGCTTCTTCAAAATACTCTCCTAATTTTTTGTATTCAGAGAATTTTTCGAAATCTTTTTCAAATTGAATGAGATAGAGCTTAAAAATTCACTGTAAGCAGAAAACATTTCCTGTTTGATTACAGATGAGAAAATCGCTCAAACAATGCTCTGGATCGCTGATTGCCTCAATTTATTGTCCCCATCTCCTTGTATGTTTCTCGTGATTTCATAGCCTTATGCCTGAAAACTGGGAAAAAACTCAATATCAAGGGATAATAGAACAATGGAAGATTTGAAAATGGTCGATATTTCGAACTCGACCAATGTCAAGAAGATCCTCAAGGACCTCTTTAAGTCCAAAAAGAATCTTCGAATTTGGCAGTCGATTGAAGAGACTAAGAATTATTGCTACGGCACAATTCAAAGTTTCGCACATATGGATGAGACGTTGGAAATGATTCCAGCTGATGATCAGGCATTTGATTTTGATAAAGAAATCAATCTTTACTTCCATAGCCATTTCAAAGATACGCTCTTCAAGACCACTATTACTGAGAATGGGCCGAACAAGATAAAAATAAAAAGACCTAGCTTCGTTAAAATTCGTGATATCAGAACTGAAGAAAGAAAAGTTTTTGGACTTCAATCCTATCAAACAGCGAATCTTCAGCTGACAGCTAAACTTAATTCAAAAGTTAAAATTGTGGACTCTTCTTCTACTGGACTAGGTATTTTGGTTAATAAATTTCTGTTTGATAAGTTAAACGAAGGAGACATTATCTCCATTACAGACTCGACTCTTCCCGAGTTCAAAAACCGTACTGCCGTTGTCAGAAACCTAGCTGCCCTAGATAAGCAGTTGAATAATCAACTACTTTTTAGAATTGGCATCGAAATTCTTTCTTGAAAATCTTAAATCTCTGTTATCATTATCTTTATGTCTAATAAAGATAAGGTTGATATTGCGAATTCGCATGTCATCCGAAAAATTTTAAAAGATATTTCTACTCAGAAATATCCTGTACGAGTTTGGCAGGATATAGAGTCTACCAACAAATTTACTGATGGTTTCATCGTTGGCTATAAAGGTAACGAAAGTAAGATGATTATCAAGGCCAAAAAGGGTGAAAAATTCTTTTTTGATCGTGAAAAAGATACTTACTTCCACTCCACCTATAAAGATCTCATTTTTAAAACTAGAATTCTCAATGGCGATCTCTATGAAATGATTCTGGCGAAACCCATTGTTGTAAAGATCGACGATCTTAGAGTAGACGTAAGAAAGAATTTTGGTCTCAACACTTACCAAACAGTAACTTTGATCATGAAAGAAGGGCAAGAACTCAAAGTCAACGTGATGGATGTTTCAGAAAATGGAATGTGTATTCTCCTCGCAAAACGATACTTTAGTCTTTTTTCTGAACATGACGTCTTCGTTATTTCTAAAAGTACTTTACCCCAAATTGTCGGAAAGCAAGCTTGTGTAAAAAATTTAGGTCAGGTAGATAAGGTTCTCACTACTGAAAATGTCTACCGCATTGGCTTTGAATTCATCGACGCTACAGGATAACATGGACGAAAAAGTAATCAGACTCTCGATTTCTCTTGGTCTACTCGTTCTCTTTGCCATTATTGAATCTCTCATACCTCGAAAAAAAAGAACACTTCCAAGATTGAAGCGTTGGTGGACCAATCTTTCGATGGTTGCAATTGATACTGCTCTCCTGCGTCTGATTTTTCCTGGTGCGGCAGCGGGTTTTGCCATCTTAATGACTCAAAATAATCTAGGTCTATTCAATATAGTCAAACTCCCTATTACACTTGAAATTATTCTAGGTGTGATCATTCTTGATTTTTCAATATGGCTTCAACATGTCATTTCTCATAAATTCAAAATTCTATGGAAGCTTCATCGTGTTCATCATGCTGATCCTGATCTTGATGTAACTTCAGGAAACAGATTTCATCCTCTAGAGATTCTCTTCTCCATGCTCTACAAATATTTTTGGATTTTTTTGATTGGTCCCTCGGTTGGCGCAGTTGTTATTTTTGAAGTTATTTTGAACGGTCTTGCTTTGTTCAACCATGCCAATATGAGTCTGCCCTTGGGGATTGACCGTATTCTTCGATTAATTATTGTAACACCTGAAATGCATAGAATTCACCATTCTGTGATTCCAAGCGAACATCATTCAAACTTCGGATTCAACCTCTCCATATGGGATAGAATATTTAAAACCTATACTGATAAATCTCAGCTTCCTCAGGAAGACATGAAGATTGGACTGAATGAATTCAGTGAGCCGAATGAAAATTCAACACTTTGGGGAGCTTTGCTAATTCCTTTCTCAAAGAAATAGCTCCTCACTCCTTTTCAGTCTGTGTCCCCTTGCATAGAATGCAGCATCTAAAAATGATTCATCATACAGGGAGTTCCCATGAGACTTTTAGCTATTCTTTGTTTTGCTCTATTTTCACAATTGGTCGAAGCGCAAATCAGTGAAGGCATGTCAAAAACTCTTCCCGCAGATCATTTAGAGAAGAATCATTATCTGGAATTTGAAAATTTCCGTGACTCTCCAAGAGCTCCAATCGCTGCGGCCATCAAAATTGATGGACAACCGGTGAGAAGTATTCAAGAAATTTTTCGCTATTTTTCGGAAATAGTCGGAGCTTGGTTACCAGAAGGAAAAACAATCAAATCAAAGACTGATAGTGAAGGTAGAGAGGTTTGGAATTACCCTATCGGGACACGTGTAATTCATTTTCTCACTCTCAATGACAAAGAGAAAACACCGTTTGAACTTAGAATGATGGAAAGAGTTGAAGAAGGTCGATGGGCATTTGGAGTTTATCATCTAAAAGAAGGTGAATATAAGCTCCAAAACTACAACGGTCTTCTTCAAAAAGAATTCGAACTCAACCATGAAAATGGTAAAGTATATAATGTAAGCTTGAAGCACATTCCTCTTCAGGTTTGTCAGAACTGCCATAGCAATACAACTTCTGCGCCTTATCAGTATTCATCACGGCAAGATGTAGGACCTTGTGAATTCACTCCAGCAAATCCAAAAGTGAAAAACGACTGGGTGAAAAAGTTTTTGGATGAGAGGGGATATCACCCTATTCAGAAACTTTAGGCCTTGTAATTGGCCAAAAGATCTTCAAAAGAATGCTTGTGATAGTCGAAGGCCTTATTGTCTTTCAAGAGCTTTGAATAAAGATGTAATCCCAATAAATAAGAATAGAAACGGTAGGCAAATTCTTTTGAATCAATCCCCTTTCTAAAATGCCCTTCTTCAACTGCAATATTCGCTGAAGTCGCAAAAGAATTGATCATGGTTGAAAGGTGTAATCTTAGGTGGTCTTGAACCTGACCTGGTCGATCATCATATTCAAAAGCAGCAGCAACAAACGGGCAACCTCCAGAGTGCTGCTTTTCAATCCATCGATACCAATTTGCAACAGTGGCCTCAATTCTTGGAATCCCTCGAGGTTCCTTGTATGCAGGCAAGAGGACTGCCTGAACAAAATCATTGGCGGCGTAATCAAGAACCATCATTTGTAACTTCTCTTTGGAATTAAAATGTCCAAAGAGTCCTGATTTACTCATACCAACTTTTTTAGCAAGTTCCCCAATACTCAAGGCTTCAAGCCCACAGCGACTGGCAAAATCCAGTGCAGTTCTTAAGATCAAATCTTTTGTATCGGCTCCCTTACTCATAGAACCATACTTTACCATCTGTGACTCCAAGGGACAAAAACTAGCGCTCTAAATCGTTAACTATTTTTTGATCAAAATTTGGCTCACCTTCTTTGAATAGCTCGCTCGCTTCCTTTAGTTCAACAATCAGCTCAGCAAGATCCCAATCCTTGATTTCATTTTGGAGTTGGCTAAACAACTTCTTCAGGTCATTCAAATTAAAGTTCTCATACTGCTTTTCAATCTTATCTTTCAAAATGTTCAGATTTGGTGATTGCATACTTCCTCCTTAAAAAAGTACGATCGTTCGTTAATAGCATTATAAACCGAACGATCGTTCTGTTCAAGAGGGTAATTGAGCACATAAGTGTCTGTAACTACATAATCAGAAGATTTTGCATCTACAAAGCTTTATTTGATTCATTAGAATATGTTCTATGAATGACTCAAAAAAGATGGAAGACCTGCTCGAATCTCTTCGAATTGAGTACCTCTCAAATCTTCCTGAAAAATTAGATAGTCTTGAAAGTCTGGTCTTGAATCTTGGCAGAGATCAAGAACCAACTGAAGCAAAGAAAGAACTCTATCGCAGTATTCATAGTATGAAAGGATCTGCGGGTTCTTATGGCCATCAATTTATCTCCACAGTTTGTCACTACTGGGAAGATATGATTGAGAGCATGCGTCTTCAAAAAATTCTACAAGATGATATTACTGATCGTTATTTAAAATTTGTAGACATACTTCGAACCTATCAGTCCAATCCTGCACTAGATATAAGTACACTTGAAAAAAATCTAATACTCATTACTGATCCAGAAAAATCATTTAACAAAAGAGCTCTGATTTTGGAGAACAGCAATATGATTTCCAAAGTTCTTGCCGGCACTTTAAATGAAAAGGGTTATCATACTTCTTTTGCCTTCGATGGCTATGTCGCTATTGGAAGATTGGTGAATGAAAAATTTGATTTTCTTGTAACCAGTTATCAAACCTCTACCATAGATGGTGCCAGCTTGATTAATTCTCTTCGAGTTATCAAAGGCCCTAACCAAAATATTCCAGCAGCTTTGATCACATCAAGTGATTTTGCCGGATTCAATATTGTTCACGACAACAATCACATTCTTCATAAGGAAGACAATCTCATCGGCCAATTTTTAGAACTCATTTCTTGATTCGACCTATTTTCAACTATCTGGCCAAACCCGCTCCTAGAAAGGGTTTACAAAGCTGATCGGCATTTCTAAAGTTTGATTTCAACACACGGAGTTTTCTTAATGCACAAGATCATAATCTTGGTCCTGGCCACAATGGTCGCCACGGGTATGGCGACTGATAGTTTCTGGACACAACTAATAAATCGTTATCAATTTGATAAAACAAAACAATCTTATTGCTATAGAAACAAACTTGGACGAGTTGTAGGTGAAAACCTAGATCTTCAAGTACGACCAGCTTCTGTTACCAAACTCTACGTTACTCTCTGGGCGTTAGAAAAACTTGAAAAGGATTTTCGTTTTAAAACTAAATTTCATGTTTATGAAGACTCTCTTCATATTGAAGGCTCAAGCGACCCTTACTTCACTACAGAAAATCTTTTTTACATTATTTCTTCCCTCAATGATCTTGGTTACGATCAATTCGATTCAATTACATTTGATGACAAGTTCACCTTTAACTGGACAAATGAAACTTCAGAAATTGCTGGTCTGTTAAAAGGATATACAAATACATCAGATTGGAATGAAGCTCACAGACTTGAATTTGAGAATCTCGTTTTTCAAAATCAGAATCTAGGACTGAATCTTCCGTTAAGAGATCAAATCAATTTAAAGGTTTCAAAAGTAAACTTAGGTACAAGGCCATCTGACACTCCTATTATTACCGGTGTTTTCAGTTCGAGCCCTCTTTATAGACAACTCAAACAAATGAATGTTTACTCCACCAATTTCATTGCTATCGAAGTTTTCAATTCATTGGGAGGAGCTAAGGCCTTTGCTGAATTTATGAAACAAAAATTCAACGTGGGAAATGAAACTATCTCTTTTCAAAACGGTGCCGGTTTTGAGCCCAACGTAACCACCTGTCGTCTGACGATTAATGTAATCGAACGTCTGAAATTTCAAATTCAAAAACAAGGTCTACAACTTACTGATCTGATTTCAGTTCCAGGTGAAGATTTGGGAACTCTCCAAAATCGTTATCGCAATTATTTGGCCAAGACCTTGGTGGCTAAGACGGGCACTCTGAGTAGCACCAGCACTCTTTCTGGCTTTCTCAACACAGACGGCGGGGAAAAGGCCTTCGGGATCTTCAATAACTCAACAGAAACTGATAATGCCAGACAATTCCAAGACTTGTTTGTTGAGCATTTGTTCGCCACCCTTGGTGATCCTCAGACTTACATGTACTATAGAGCCGACTACATTCCTTTAGTGGAAAGTGAGTTGGACTATATCAATGAGTAATGAAAGCCATTCTATGAGCAAAAAAGACGATTACACCCCTAAAGAAATCGATGTCTCTAAAATCGATCTCGATATTCTTAAGAAGAAAACGGCAGACTTGCCGGGGTTGATTGAGTATGCCCACTCTCTAGGTGGTTTCTCTGTCGTACCAACTGAGCAAGGTGTAATTAAAGGTCAGGCCATGAAGGCCATGAGTGAACAAACTCAAATGCAACTCGATATGATTCTTGAGCAAATGAGACTTCTCGCTCAGCAGGCCAAGAGATTAAAGGATCGTGTAAACGTTAGTACTGATATCTACAAGGCCAAAATTCCTTTCAAGCCTATTATTGGGACCCATTACTTTCTCTACAAAGTAAGTGAAGAAGATCTCGTTCTTTCTTTAATTGGAAATGAAGAATGGGGCAGCCGAGATCCTATCGGAGAATTTGTCGCTGAAGTCAGACTACTGGCTGATCATACATGGGAAGTTATAAAACAGGCTGATTCCTAAAAATCGTTTGAAGATAATCAATCAGATAAGTTGGAAGAATAGGGTCAGGGAGAAGTCCGTGACCATACCAAACGTATTGAAGACCTTTAAGAGCATCATGAATACTGTTATCTAGCTCTCCTGAAGATAGAGCAAGAGGAAGAATCATCGTTTTCTTATTCTTAAAAGTAGCATCGAAAACTTCATCTCTCAGACTTTGATAAGCTTGATTTCGAACATCGAAGTCTGCTTCTTCTCTGAGTGAAACAACATTGACCTCAATTCCAGGGAATCTAACCGCAATGTCATTCACATAGCGATTTCCCATTTCAATCCACTTGAGATCATCATTATCCGAAACACCACCCCTCATCACTAGAATTAGTTTTTGTCTAAAAACAGGATATCCTTGTGACATGGATGTCTTCACTAGTGAATGAGCTCTTCTTTCAAGAACCCAAGAAAGTTGCTCTCTGTAATCAAGCGCTGGATGATAAGTGATTTGACCCTTAAAATTGATTTTTCTGGCCTCAGGAAAATCCAAAGGTCTCACTCCAGATTTTCCAAAGATATACTTGTGCATTTCAATTTCATAGGAGTGACTAGACATAAATAGTGGTACAACATGAAGATGCGTCAACCCATCTTCCTTATCCCAAAATCTGGCCTCAAGTCGTTTAATTCCTCTTTCAAAACAAGTCGTATTCCAGTTTGATATAGAAACATCAAAAGGAAGATCTTGTGTCATTCGAACTTCATCCATAAGATCGAGGACTGAACGTTGCCAAAATGTAGGATTTTCAAAACCACAACCAGATGACTGGTATGAGGGAACAACAAAGAGAACGCCCTCTGCTGAATAAGCACGGCCGCTGATTGCTATAATCCAAAAAAGGATCAATTTAATCATTACTTTGTTCATAGTCTCCCAACTCTATGGTCCAATGGACGAAGAGGGTCGCATTAGAGCATATAAGATGAATAAAATCAAAGAGT
Organism: Deltaproteobacteria bacterium; assembly: GCA_006226755.1. GTDB lineage: Bacteria > Bdellovibrionota > Bacteriovoracia > Bacteriovoracales > Bacteriovoracaceae > M0603. Next base: position 14,180 of record SBGE01000258.1, read on the forward strand.
TAATCATAAAATCACAAGTTCTTGTTATTACGCTAGGGGTCCTCGGGCTAAGTGGCTGTAGATCCATGGGAAGCGTTAATTTGAGTGGAATCTACATCCCACATACCAACTACCATGACAGCTCTGAGACGGCTCAATTAGATGATGCAGATCATGAAGATACACCAAAACATAGCCCCGCATTTACAGCCCCCAAAATCAATGGAGAGCAAGAATTCTCTGTACTACTAGGTCGCTATATTCATCGATCTGGAATACTTCGAGAGCTTGGCAACACTGGTCCCACATTTGGGGTGCAAATTAATAAGTACACTATCAAGACCAGTCCTCTTCATCACGGTTGGTTTATTCATTGGTCCTTCGATCATTTTTTTGAAACCAACTCCAAACTTTTCATGCCTAAGTTTTGGGATGAATCTTTCACCAACTATATGCTGGGGGGAGGATACTCGGCACGGTTCATGATGGAAGAATGGCTTCAACTTACTTATCACGGCGGCATTGCTTTCAACTTTCTTGAAGTTGACACCAATCGAACAAATCCATATCTCACAGATGACGAAGCCACATCATTGGCGATCTCCACAATTCATCGGATTGGATTAAGCTTTGGATGGGGAGGTAATGAAGGAGGAATAAGAGAGCATTGGTTTGGACCTTCGCTTTTGTGGTACTGGGTTCCCGCTCCACTTGCAGCGTTTGCAAAGGATAAAGAAGATCGTGAAAACACCGGAGGAAGCTTGGCCTTAATGTTCGATATGAAATGGGCCTTCTAAAATGTAAAAGGCCCCTCCGTTCGAAGGGGCCTTAGTGCTATGAGATTCAATTTCAATAATTTGTTAAAAAATATCGAAATCGTTACGTCCACTGTCTCTTCCACCACGTCCGCCACGTCCGTGATCAACAACTCCAAGGATGTCAGCAGCTTGATCCACAAGTTTTTTAACTCGTTGAAGTTTTTCTTCTGCTGTATAAGAAAGAACGTTTCTTCTCGCTGCTTGTCTTAGCTCTCTCAGTGATCTTTCAAGTTGATCATGGGCCTGTCTTACTCTTGGACCACGCCCTTGCCCATTTGTCATATCAACAACTCTTTTAAACTGATCAGCATCCATTTCAAGTCTGTCTGCGGCCATCAAAAGCTGTCTTTCTTCAAATGTGATGTGTCTTCTTCTTCCGACGTCCATTCTGATATCATCTTTAAGTCTAGAAGTTACCTGATCAAGTCTGTTCGCCACATGAACAAGATCTCCACGACCTGGACGTTGCATATAAAGTCTTGCAAGTTCGCTCATGTTTCTTTGGATATTTGAAAAAAGATGTGAAACAAGATGAGCTCTTCTAATTTGATATTTAGTAAGCTCTGCTTGTTGATGAGCTCTTTGAAGAGAAGAGAATTGATATCTAGTTGATTCAATAGATGATCTGTATGAATCAAGTGAAGTTGTAAGTTGTCTCGCCTCTCTTGCCATTTCTGCAACGTTTCGAATGGCCTCTGCTGCAGGTCCACCAAATCCTGGACCATGTCCACCGCCGTGTCTTCCACGACCTGTATCCCATCCACCTGTAGTAGAGCCGTATCCACCTCCACGACCAGGTCTCAACGTATCAACAATGCTACGTGAATCAAATTCGATATCTGAAGCAAGCCTTGAGGCCCGCCGCTCATCTTGTTGACCATACCGGTACCCCCGATGATCACCGTGCCGTTGAGCCGATGCTGTGTTCATACCTACAACCACTAAAAGTGCTGCAACAAAGTAATGTAGTTTCAAAGCTTTCATAAGTTCTCTCCCCTTTATGAATATGAAAAAAAGACGCCCCCTCGCGCCTTTTAAAAATTATCTCGTTCAAATCATCATGATTCACAGATTGTTGAGAAAGCTTAGTGCAACCGATGTGCCATTTTTCAGTGAGTTATGAATCGAATGAATCCGGAAGCTTTTCGACGCGTCAAACTTTGGCAGAAAGGTACTGGTGTAAAAGGGACCCTGGAAGAGTGGTCCCCTATGGTTACTTATTGGCCGAAAATCTCTGGGCCACAGAATTAAATTGATTGGCGAGTCCATTGACCGCACTCACGTGGCGATCAAGCTCAGAAAGAATAGAATGACAGGCCATATGGGGAACCACTAAAACTTTTTCGTCAGTTCCCACTTCCTTTCGAAATTTTTGAACTAATGGAGAAAAGGTTTCAACTTCTGAAGAGATTCGCTTAAGAATTACTTCCATCTCATCCAAATCATTTTTTTTATTCAATCGATCTTCTTCGGGAAAACGATGAAGCATGGTTCTCGCCCATTTAATTTTATTATTAGCATCTTGACTTTGTTTTTTGATTCTATCGAGACTGGTATTCACTTTCGACCTCAACTGAATAGCTGAAACTTCCTTGATACCGGCTTGATGGGCCTTTTCGGAATAATCATTTCCGAGCTGATTCAACTCTCCTGCTAACAAATTGTATTCCCCACTAGCTCCACCCATATAAGCTCGATATTCTCTAAGCTGACTGTAGGCAGGATCTTTAGATGAGATTTTATCTTTTCCGGCCATTGATTTTTTCAAGGCTTCTCCTCGACCTCTCATAGCAATATTCATCTTCTCAATTTGTTTTAGAATCTTTTCCATTTTCACGAAGTCCACTTGCATGGTTTTAAATGGCTCTTTATTGAAATCAACTTTTTTCAAAATCAATCTTTTTTGGAGATCACTCACTTTTTCATAATTGGCCTTGGCCTGATCATAAAAAGTAGCAGCTTGAGCGTTGGCCTGATCAACTTTCGAAGCGACATCGTTTGTACGGTACATTACGGTACAAGCTGAGAGAAAAAAGAGTAGGGCCAATATCTTTAGAGAAGTCTTCATCCTTGAATCCTTTAGATAAAACACAGATTTAGTTTAACAGTTAAGTCATTTTTCTGCTAACTGATTGTTATTATTGGGTTAAAAATGTTTCAGGGTGCTCCACAGACCATTTGCGTCGTGATAGAAACCGAGGGTCTTATAAAGATGTGGAGAAGTTATGAAAAATGTTCTTTTGGCTGCAATTCTTTGCTCAGCAATCACTCAACCTGTTTTTGCCAAAACAGAAAAAGTGAAATCAGTTTTTATCAAGAAGGTGAACAAGTCAGAGGTTTTTGACCTGTACACATTTCCCGCGAGAATTGAACCAGAGGTCAATTCACTGATTCTTTCTGAAACACAAGGTGTAGTAACAGAGCTTCCAGTTGTTCTTGGTCAACAGGTCAAGAAAGGCCAGATCGTAGCAAAAGTTAAAAATACCGATCCGGTTTTCAAATTCAAACCTGTGGTTTTGAAATCTCCTATCGATGGTGTTGTATCTGGTGTTTACTTCTCTCAAGGATCACAAGTCACCAGAGGAGAAAAACTACTTCTAGTAACAGATCCTAAACAAGTTAAAGTGTTGATTGAAATTCCATCCAAAGACCTGGCTTCCATGGAAAAGGGAATGAAAGGATCTTTAAGTCTCAAAACTTCAAAAAATCCTGTACCAGTAGAAATTGTTGGTATTTCACCTTATGTCCATCCCGCAACTGGTACTGCTACTGCACAGATAAGATCTACTGACAAAGAAGCTGTTTTGGTACCGGGCACTCTTGGTAAAGTTTCTTTCAAGTCTAATGTTCATGAAGGAATCATGCTTCCTCAGTCTGTTTTGACTTACGTTGGGAAGTTTCCACACATTCGTTTAGTTGAAGAAAAAGAACAAAAATTCACAATTAAAAAAATCAAAGTTGAAATTGGACCGAAAAGACGTGGAGAGGTTGAAATCCTAAAAGGATTAGATGACGGTCAAATGGTTGTAGAGAGATCTTCAGGGTTCATCAAAGATGGCGACCAAGTTGAAGTTAAAAACCTGCCAAAAGTTGAAGAAAAGAAACAAGACAAAAAAGATAAAAAGAAAGCTGAAAATACCCCTAAAAAGGATAAAGCGTGAGAGGTCTCTACTCTTCTCCACTTAGAGTCTACATCATCTTGGGCGCACTTGCCCTGATGGGTCTTCTTGCGGGAAGTAAACTCCCTATTTCACTTTATCCAAATTCCAATAAACCAACGATATGGTCTAGTATCAGTTATGGTCATATGAATGCTGAAGAGTTTGTGAACAACTACGGTTCAAAAATTGAAAACAGCTTGAAAGCAATTCAGACAAATGATCTTGAAGTTGTAAAAGTGAGTTCAACCTACAACAAGTCTGGAGCCAACTATAATATTGAGTTTCAGTGGGGATCAGATCCAAAAGAGGCCAAACGTGAAGTTTTGAATGTTCTAACCGGCCTTTCTTCATCATGGCCCAAAGAGATTCGCGATTCTTTAGGTGTCAATTATTGGTCTAGAAGCTCTGGTTTCATTGCTATTTCTTTTTACAGTGAAAAGAGAAGCCTTAATGAGCTTTTCAAAATACTCGAACCTGCTCTTGTGCCAAAACTTATAGCAGTAGACGATGCAGAAGGCGCCAATCTATGGAACCCTGGCAGAAAAGAGATCTCCATAACTCTTGATCCTGACTCAATGGCATCCTTGAATCTCTTTCCTAGAGATATCGAACAGGCCATTAAAAATGGACTCAGTGGATTTATCGGTGGAACGATCGTCGTTGGTACAGACAAACTTCAAGTTGAGATGCCAAGACAGCTTGAAAGCATCGAACAGCTAAGAGAAGTTCTGGTTCCTACTCCAAAAGGACAATTGATTCACCTCTCTCAGATTGCTCATATTGATATTGGTGAGGCTACCGATTCCAACAGAGTCTTCAAAACAAATGGTTCAAAATCTCTCATTCTTTTTGCCAACCCAAGAACTGGTGGGAACGTTAAGAGAATGGCTGAAGATATTTTAAAGATCGTCAAAGAAGCGATGCCTTCTCTTCCAAAAGATATTCAATATCGCGTTCTAGTTGACCCATCGGAGTTCATCAGAGCTTCAGTTAATAACGTTATTCATGAAGTCATTGTAGCGGCTGGACTTGCTGTCCTTGTCCTCTTCCTTTTTGTCGGAAGTTTTAAAAACACAATTACAGCAGCATTAGAGATTCCACTTTCGATGATTCTTGCATTCATCATGATGAATCTATTCGACATGAACCTCAATTTAATCTCACTTGGAGGTTTGGCACTTGCGGCCGGCATGAACGTCGACGCTTCCGTTGTGGTAATGGAAAATATATTCCGTCACATGGAAGGCCTTAAGGGTCCTCTTAATTTCAATTCGAGACTCTCCTTAATTATTAGAGCTGTGAAGGAGGTTCGACTTCCTATTATAGCTTCAACCATTTCAACCTTGGTTGTATTTGCTCCCCTAGCTCTAACAAAAGATCTAACGAATGCGATTCTAGGAGATCTGGCCAAAGCTGTGGTTTTTTCTCACGGATTCTCGATGTTCATTGCCTTGATACTGGTCCCGACCATCAGGCTTCAAATCATGAACTTCAGTAAAGACGGCGATGTCGCCCCCGTCTCTCCAATCAATGGCTTTTTAACCAAACTTGAGGCTTGGTACTCCAAGGCCCTAAGAGGTTTCATTAACTTCAAGGCAACTGTATGGATTACAGCGATTGGTATTATTGTATCTCTGATTGTCATGGGAACTCTCATTGTTCCTAATCTTAAAAAGGAAATTATCGGAACTCCAGATACTGACTGGATGATCCTATCTGTTAATACTCATGGGAATACACTTGTAGGTCAAATGGAGGCCCAGGCAGCGGAACACGAAGAGAGACTTCTAAGTAAGTTTGGAAACGATATTAAATATACGTTCACTCAAATTCAACGTGCAAATCAAGCGACCATCATGGCGAGACTTGAAGATAAACACGAGATGAATAGAGTATGGAAAGCAATGGAAGAAGAGTTTCAAAACCAACCAGGATTATATTTCTGGGTCGGACCTTGGAACCCTGCAGAACTTCCACTTCCTGATCCTCCGCACATGAGGCTTATTGTTAGAGGTGGAAAAGTTGAAGATAGAATGCTTCTTGCCAAAGATCTGATGGAAACTATCCGTGAAAAGGAAGCATTCCCAAGAGCATGGACAGAGCCAGATGTTCATATGGAAGAAAATATTGTTATGGTTCCACACGTAGAAAGATGGCAAGATCTTGCCAAGCAAGGTGCAGGATTTCTTCCATTCGATATCACTGACCTTTCGAGAGTAGCGACTGACGGCAAAGTCATGGAATATATCAACATTGATGACGACAGTCTGCCAATAAAAGTCAGCTACCCTACTGGAACGCTATCGACAAAAGAAGACCTTGAATCTCTTCCAATTGGAGTTGGCGACAAGATTGTACCTCTTCGCGCTATCGTAGATATCAAACTTGAAGAAGCCAAACCAAGAACTTATCGTGAAGACGGAAGAGACTTGGTGATCATCAATGCTAAAAGGAATAAGGGGGAAGACCATCTCGTAGAGACTTCACTCGCCCAGGCAAAAGAAATTGCTGAAGAGTATCGCAAGAAAGACCTCTCAAGCCTTGGACTTACTTCAAAACCAATGTTCTATTTTGAAGATGCTGCTAAAGATTTGAATGATGCCCTCAAGCAACTTTCAACAGCACTAGCTTTATCATTACTTCTGATTTTCCTAACTATGCTTTTGCAATTTGGAGATATCGGACATTGTTTGATTATCATGGTCGCAATTCCACTTGGAATTTTTGGGGGTTCACTTTCACTTTGGATGTTTGATTCTACACTTTCACTGAACAGTGTCCTTGGGATCATTCTATTGAACGGTATTGCCGTCAATAATTCCATTATTCTGGTGGACTTCATTTTGAGCCTGGTTCGAGAAGGGTTCACTCCGAAAGAAGCTGCGATTCTTGCCGCTCAAAAAAGACTAAGACCTATTTTGATCACTTCTTTAACTACAATTCTAGGGATGCTACCTATCGCCCTTGGAATGGGAGAAGGTGGAAAGATCCTACAACCACTTGGTCTTTCAGTGGCCGGAGGTCTCTGGTTCTCTATGCTCTTCACACTATTCATTGTGCCAATGCTGGAAGTACTTTACTTGAAAAGAAAGCAGGCTAAGTTGGATCAGGTCGATATGAATGAAGAAGACGAATTACCTGTAGTTTCAACTCCAGTTGAACAAGAGGGAGTTCAACTCCAATGAAGTCTCTTTTTCTTGTCCTATTGACTCTTGTGACTTCGAATACATTTGCTGCTGCTTCTTTTGATGAGGCATTAAGTGCGATTATGGAAAGAAGTCCAGATATCCCAAGCAGCCAAGCTTATCTGGATGCTTCTGAGTCTTCTCTTCTTAGCCAGAAATTACAACTTCTTCCTTCTGTTTCAGCGGGATGGAGCAAGAGAGAAACTTTTGAATCCATCAGTGAAAGAACGGGAAATTTCTTAAAAGCTGATTTCAATCTTTTCAAAGGTGGAAGTCATTACAATAGCTGGAAGAGTAATAGTTACGGTTATGATGCAGCCAAGGCCGGTCTTGATAAGACAAAACTCGATGTTGAATACGGTGCCGTTCAAGTTCTTTTAAACTATATTCAAAAAGCAAAAGATAAAGAAATTTTTGAAGAATTACTCAAAATCAATCAGGATAGTTTGAAAACCACTCAATCCAGATTCAAGCAAGGTTTGATCAGCCAACAAGAAGTCATTAGAGCTCAAGTAGACCTTGGTCTGGCCAAAGCACGTCTTAAAGCTGCCGACATTGAACTCAATAATGCAAAATCAAATCTTGAAACTCTTCTAGGACACACAAATCTCTCTCTAAAATGGCCACTGGCAAACGATCTTATGAAAATGCGCCTGAACAAACTCAGCAATTTGGAGTTAGATCTCGATGACCGGCCAGATGTGAAAGAAGCCCGATTGAACGTGCTTCGTGACACCCATAATGTCACTTCTGCCAAAGGGTCTTTTCTTCCCAGAGTGGATTTTTCCTACACCCTATCCAACGATGAAGTGAATGGAACCAATTATGATGAAAGAACTTCATTAATTACTATTTCAATACCTTTGTTTGATGGCTGGCAGACAGTTTCCTCAGTTAAAAGCTCTCAGTATACTCTTGCTGCGAGTAAGAAAACTCTAACCACAAAAGAGAGAAGTGCAAAAAGTGAATGGGACATGGCCAAAGACAATTTGATTCAGGCCATTGAGACCGCACGTGAAAGAAATAGCAACATGATACTTTCTAGAAAGCTCTACAAAGCGAATTTTAGACGATTTCAACAAGGTCGTTCATCTGTAAACGATCTTCTAGTTGATCAAAATAGATTTTTGGATTCAGAATCTCAAGCCAATTCAGGCTGGCTCCAGGCACACATGGCATGGCTACAGTTTTGCCATACCATGGGTCAACGTTTGAACAATTGTAATATTTAAGCGTGTCCTCTTAAGACTCCACCATCAATAGCAATGCTTTGTCCGGTGATATAGGAACCTGTTTCACCGGCCAAGAAAGCTGCCATATCGGCAAGCTCTTTAGGTTCTCCCAATCTTCCCGCAGGAACCATCTCTTTTATTTTATCTTCGGATAAGTTGAGATTCTTAAGTCTATCTGTGGCCGTATATCCAGGAAGAAGAAGATTCGCAGTAATCCCATAGGCCGCATATTCATCAGAAACAGATTTGGCCAAACCAGAAAGACCTGCGCGAAGCCCATTTGAAGTCGTCAACCCTGCTAATGGCTCTTTAGCTGCAATAGAAGTTACCAAAAGAAGTCTACCGTATTTGTTTTCTTTCATTTTTGGAAGAGCGGCATTCCATGATTCAACCACACTCATCCACAAGCTTTGAAAATCAGTTTGCCATTGCTCATTTGAAACTTCTGAAAAAGTTCCTTTGGCCGGTCCTCCAGTATTAGTGACTAGAATATCCAATCCTCCAAGCATTGAAGAGGCCTGTTCAGTTACTCGCTTTCCCTCTCCAACCTTGCTCAGATCAGCTGCCACATATCCTTTTGCCCCAATTTCATCACAAACATCTTTAAGTGTTCCTTCTGTCCGTGAATTGATGATGACTTCAGCACCTTCGGCAATGAGAGATTCAGCGACAGCTTTTCCTATTCCTTGAGAAGCACCCATAACAAGAGCTTTTTTTCCCTTCAAACCTAGATTCATTTTTACTCCACAAACATTTCTTTTTTCAGTCCAAGCCAATTCATGGCATTTAGACCAAGTAATTTTTCTTTTATCGGATCTATTAAGCTGGAATTTTCAATCAATTTCCCTGGATCAAGTTCTCCAAGAGGGAAAGGGTAATCAGTTCCAAGAGCAATCATATCTTCACCAATAAGGTCCACAAGATAGCTTAAAACTTTTGGATCATGGACAAGGCTATCAAGATAAAATTTCCCAAGGTAATCCCTAGGATTGACATTATTATCAACAGCACACAGATCAGGACGAACATTAAATCCGTGCTCAATTCTCCCAATCGTCATTGGAAAACTTCCCCCACCGTGAGCGAAAGCAACGCGTAGTTTTGGAAGGCGCTCAAAAACACCTCCAAATATCATCGAACAAATGGCCAGACTTGTCTCCGCCGGCATTCCCACCAACCAAGGAAGCCAATATTTATTCATTTTTTCTTTTCCCATCATGTCCCATGGGTGAACAAACACTGCCATATCCATTTCTTGGCAAGCTTCAAAGATGGGAAAAAGATTTTCATCATCGAGATTCCATTCATTGATATGAGAACCAATTTCAATTCCTGGAAGTCCAAGACTTTTACATCTTTCGAGTTCTTTAATCGCAAGCTTAGGGTCTTGCATTGGTAGAGTTCCAAGCCCGATAAACCTTTTGGGATGATTCTCTACTACTGATTTAATGTGATCGTTTAAAAATTGAGAAACATAGAGACCATCTTGTGGCTTAGTCCAATAACTGAACATGACAGGAACTGTAGAGAGCACCTGGACATTAACGTGATGGTGATCACAATCTTTCAAGCGCGGTTCTGCTTCATAACAATTGGGTTCAACTGCTCTAAAGAACTTCCCTGAATCATCGACCATATCTGCACCACAACAATTTGCGTGCTGATGTAGTTCAATGAAACCACCATAACCAAACTTATCTTTAAATTTAGGAATTTCAGGAGGAAGAATATGAGTGTGGATATCAACTTTGAACATTATTGCCACGTCCTTCCATTTTCACAGCCACATCTCTTACAAAGATTGTGATTCCCACCAAAATATCTTTCGTAGGCTCCACCGAATTGTTTCTCTATATCTTCGAGGTAAAAGAACTCTTCATAGAGTTTTGTATTACACTCTTTACAATACCACTGAAGACCGTCGGTATCTTCAGGTACTCTGGATTTCTCTACCACTAGCCCCACGGAACCTTCTGATCTTTGTGGAGAATGAGGGACACCTGCAGGAAGCATAAAGATTTCACCTTCTTTGATGTGAATGTCTTCAAATTTACCCTTAGCATTTATTGTTTTTAGAAAAATATTTCCCTCTAACTGATAAAAGAATTCATCTGTTTGATTAATGTGAAAATCTGTTCTTTCATTTGGGCCGCCAACGACCATCACGATGAAATTACTATCTCTAAAAACAACTTTATTCCCGACTGGTGGCTTAAGAAGATGTCTATGTTCCTCAATCCACCCTTGAAAATTGAATGGTTTTTGAATTCTATCGTATCTGGCTTCAATTCCTGGATTTGGCTTCATTTTATTCCCCTATCGTAGCAATACACTTGAGTTCAATGGCAATCGGAGTCGGAAGACAATTGATTTCCAAAGTTGTCCGACATGGCCTGCAATCGCTGAAGTATTCCTTCCAAAGTTCGTTATATTTAGGAAAGTCGTCTTTCATATTGGTCAAAAAAACGGTGACGTCTACGAGGTTAGCCCAGCTCGAACCAGCTTCTTCCAATATGACTTTTACGTTTTCAAAAACAGAATGACATTGGGCCTCAATATCATAGGAAGCAATATTTCCATTGGCATCCAAAGTAACACCCGGAATATCTTTAGTTCCTTTCTTTCTAGGACCAACACCACTTAAAAAAAGAAGATTTCCAACTCTTCTGGCGTGAGGATAAGCTCCAACTGGTTCCGGTGCAGTATTTGAATCTAGAATATCGCTCATCTTTACTCCGTTGCTATACAGATGTTTTTCTTTTCACTAAAAAATTCGAGAGCATAGGTTCCGCCCTCTCTCCCTCGTCCACTTTCTTTCATACCACCAAAAGGTGTTCTTAAGTCACGAAGTAGCCATGTGTTGATCCATAGAATTCCTGAATCAATTTTTCTGGCCACTCGTTCTGCTTTGTTCAAATCTTTTGTCCAGATACTTCCGGCTAGACCATACTCAGTGCAATTAGCATAACCTATGACTTCTTCTTCTGAATCAAATGGCATGATCGTGGCCACCGGACCAAAAATTTCTTCCTGATTGGTACGACAAGTTTCTGGCAACCCTTCTATCAAAGTAGGTTCAATAAAATAGCCGTTCTGATTAGGAGCTTCAACATTAGCCGCTTTTCCACCGGTGAGAAAAACTCCTCCTTCGCTCTTGGCAAGATCAAGATAGTAAAGAATTTTATCAAAATGTTGTTTGGAAACGACAGCTCCTTGCCGTGTTTCTTCGTGTTCAGGATTGCCTTGCTTCATTCTTTTGATTCTATCAACCATGGCTTCTTTGAACTGTTCATAAATTGGCCGCTCGACATAAATTCTTGAACCACACAAACAAATCTGCCCTTGATTTGCGAAGGATGACCGAAGTGCGGTCGAGATCGCTTGCTCAAAATCACAATCAGCAAAAATGATTGTCGGATTTTTACCACCCATCTCAAGTGAAACTTTCTTAAGATCTTCTGCACATTTTCTAGCGATGATTTTTCCTGTTGCCGTTGAACCAGTAAATGAGATCGCCTTAATTTTTGGATGCGAAGTCATCGCGTCTCCAACGTCTTGACCAAGTCCGTGAACTATATTCAAAACCCCTGCTGGTAATCCAATATCCACACAGACTTGACTGAGAAGAAATGCGGTAAGCGGAGTTACTTCACTAGGTTTTGCTACAACAGTACAACCAGCGGCAAGTGCAGGTGCGATTTTCCAAGTAAAAAGATATAAAGGAAGATTCCAAGGAGAAATAGTTCCAACAACACCAAGTGGTTGATGCAAGATCTTATTGATGCCTGCTCCCCTGTCATCAAGAACAACTTCTTTAAAATTTTCCAATTCTTTAGCAAAATATTTCAAATTCGAGATACTTCTTGGAATATCAACCGAGCGAGAGAGGAAAAGAGGCTTTCCATTGTCTCGAGTTTCGGCCAATGCAAATTCATCAAAGCGAGACTTGATTCCATCGGCCATCTTTATCAGCCAATTACTTCTTTGATCATTCGAAAGACCTGACCAAAAAGGGAAAGCACGAGACGCAGCCTCAACTGCAGCATCAACATCTTCCTTTTTTGATTTTGGAACAGTGGTAAAAACCTCTGCAGTAGCAGGATTAATATTATCCATTTTCTCGCCATCTTGAGATTTAACCAACTCACCATTGATATAATTTAGAATTTCAATCATGACTGATCTCCCAAAGTGAGAAGAATTGCTCTGACTGGACTCGCATCTGCACCTTTAATCCTTAAGGGCAAAGCAATCAGGTTGTAAAGGCCATCCGGAACTTCAGTTAAAAGTATTCCTTCTAGTACAGCCATATCATTTCGATAAAGCGCTTGGTGGGAAGGAAGATCTTTTGAGTCACTTGGATCTACAGAAGGAGTATCAATTCCAACAAGTCTGACACCAAGACTAGAAAGCCAATCTATAAGCTCAGGACTCAATGAATTAAAATCATCATTCCACTGGTCTGGATTAGAAAAAGAATCTGTTCGAAAGAGAACTCGCGGAGCTTTAATATCTGTCGCGACATGCTCCTTGGTGATTCTTCCCTTTTTTTCGGGGCGAACAGTAATCACCTGGCAAGGTCCCATATAGAGCATCAAGTCTCTTTGTTCGATTGATTTTCCATCTTTGTGGTAATGGCTCGGAGCATCGGTATGTGCTCCCAAGTGAACTGTGGTTGTAATTGTAGAAAGATCAAGATGACTACCACCGTCAAAAGACATCAATTCCTTTCTTGAAAAGGCCGTATCTCCAGGGAAAACCGCTATCCCCTCATGAATAGTAGGAGATATGTCATAAAAATCAGGTTTTGTGGGCGTTTCGGCCATTATGACCCCTCTAATCTTGCTAGTTCGGCGTATAGAAAATATCATTTCGGGCGAATGTTCAACCTTTATATACCCTTTTCCTTAAAGAGGCCTGTATGGACCAATTGAAAATAAATGAAATGGCAGAAATTCTTCACAACGCAAGGCTTAACAGTACTGCAATTGGACAATTTTCGGCCAACATGGATGAGTTCAAAAGGGCAGACGCATACAGCATTCAAGAAGAAGGTATCCGCATGCGCGAAAAGGCCGGTGAAAAAATTATTGGTCTTAAAATGGGTTTGACCAGTGAAGGTAAAAGAAAACAAATGAATCTCGATGCTCCTCTCTATGGTGTATTGACGGATAAGATGCAAGTCAAAGATGGTGGAACTTTTCATCTTAAAGGCTCCATTCATCCAAAAATTGAACCCGAAATTGCCTTCATGATTAAAAGTGATCTCAAGGGAAAAATCTCAAGAGAGGAAGTTCTTGAAGCGACCGAAGCTGTTTGCCCATGTCTAGAAATTTTGGATTCACGATACGAAGGATTCAAATACTTTTCAATGGAAGATGTCATTTCAGATAACTCTTCATCTAGTCACTACATTCTTGGTGAGTGGGAAAAAGATTTCAAAGCAATGGATTTGAGAAGTCTTTCCATGATCATGAAAGTTAATGGTCAAATTGTTCAAGAAGGAAGATCAGATGCAATCTCTGGAGACCCAGTTGTTTCAGTCATACAACTAGCAGAGCTTCTCGCTGAAAGAGACCAATATATAAAAGCTGGAACTTTCGTTCTCGCAGGTGCCGCCACTGCGGCCGTCGCACTTGAGCCAGGGATGGAAGTAAGTCTTTCAGTTGAAGGACTCTCCGACATGTCAGTCAATATTGAGGAATAAAAATGATGGAATTCAACTCAAACCATAATTCACTTGATGCAGCTAGAGTTTTTGACAAAGAAGATGCTCTTGCAAAATTTCGAAACGAATTTCATTTCCCTCACGCACCAGAAGGTGAAGATAGTCTATATTTCTGCGGTCACTCTCTTGGATTAATGCCAAAAAGAACTGAAGAGTATCTACAAGCAGAACTTGAGGATTGGAAATATCATGGGGTAGAAGGTCATTTTCGAGCTAAACACCCATGGCTTCCCTATCATGAAAACATCACATCAAGCTTTGCCAAGCTAGTAGGCGCCAAAGAAAGTGAAGTCGTTGCTATGAACACATTGACCGTCAATCTTCACTTGATGATGGTTAGCTTCTATCGTCCTACAAAAACAAGATTCAAAATTCTCATTGAAAATAATACGTTTCCATCTGATAAATATGGCGTTGATTCACAGGCCCGCTTCCACGGCTTTGATCCCAAAGAAGCTATTGTCGAACTCAAACCAGGATCAAATGGAAAAACAGTAGATCCACAAAGTATCCTTGATCAAATCGAAGCACTCGGTGATGAACTTGCTTTAGTCATGCTTGGGAATTGTAACTATCTCTCTGGTCAATGTTTCGATATGGAAGCAATCACAAAGAAAGCTCATTCTGTAGGTGCCTTGGCAGGATTTAATCTGGCTCACGGGGCGGGAAATCTACTTTTAAAACTTCATGACTGGAACGTGGATTTTGCAGTCTGGTGTTCTTATAAATATCTCAACTCGGGACCAGGAGGTCTAGCTGGAGCCTTTGTTCACGAAAACCATCTTGGTCTGAAAGATATTCCTCGTTTTGAAGGCTGGTGGGGAACAAATAAGCAGACTCGTTTTAAAATGGGTCCTGATTTTGATCCAATTCCGACAGTTGAAGCATGGCAGTTATCAAATCCTCCAATCTTTCAATTAGCTTCACTCAGATCAAGTATGAGCTTATTCGATGAAGCCACAATGCCAGAGATTAGAAGAAAGGGTGATCATCTTACTGCCTATTTGGAATATCTTCTAAAAGAAAATTGCCATGATGTTTGTGAGATAACGACTCCTGCTTTTGAATCAGGTAAGCAAACTCGCGGCTCGATGCTATGTCTTAAAATGAAAAGTGATCCTAAAAAATTAGTCGATGTCTTCGGCAAGAAAGGTGTTGTTCTCGACTTCAGAGAACCAGATATCTTAAGAGTCTGCCCAGCACCTCTCTACAACTCATACGAAGACGTATTCAAGCTCGTTAAAATAATCAAGGAGAATGCACATGAGTGAAGCACCTAAAAAAGTTGTCATCTCTGGCGCAGGACTAGTCGGTTCCCTATTGGCCATTGCCCTCAAGAAAAGAGGTCATGATGTTACATTGTTTGAGAGACGTCCCGATATGCGTGAGAACTCCAATGATGTTGGTCGCTCCATCAACCTGATTGTGACCGCCAAGGGGATAAAAACACTTGTGACATTGGGCCTTTGGGAAGAAGTTAAAAACATCACTGTACCTGTGACAGGAAGAATGATGCATTCCATTTCAGGTGATACAACTTATCAGCCCTATGGAAAAGATGAGAGTGAATGCAACTACTCCATCTCAAGAGGTAAACTTAATATCCTTTTAATGAACATTGCAGAAAGAGAAGGAATATCAATCAAATTCAGATCTCCTCTGATGGAAGTTGATTTCGATAAAAAGTGTGTCTTTTTTGAAGGACACGACAAAATGAAATACGATCTTTTGTTTGGCACCGACGGCGCAGGTTCTGCTACTCGAGAAAAAATGATGGAAAAGATCGGTGCAAATGCTGAAGCAAAAATCCATCCTCTTGGAGCAGACTACAAAGAAATGCTTATGCCTGCCAACAAAGATGGCAGTTACCCAATGGAAAAACACGCACTCCACATCTGGCCACGTGGCAATCACATGCTGATGGCGCTTCCTAA
>SBGE01000076.1 GCA_006226755.1 Deltaproteobacteria bacterium
TTGGTCGTTGGGGCCTTGATTGGGACATGGATTTTGAGTGGTATCGTTCCCACGATGATTTACTATGGACTTCAAATCATCAACCCGAGTTTTTTCTTACCTGTTGCCTGTATTGCTTGTTGTGTGGTCTCGCTTTCTACTGGGTCTTCATGGTCAACAACAGGGACAATTGGTATTGCTTTGATTGGAATTGGAAAAACTTTGGGAATTCCCGAAGGAATGGTGGCCGGAGCCATTATTTCAGGAGCGTATTTCGGAGATAAAATGTCTCCTCTTTCTGATACAACTAATCTAGCTCCTGCGATGGCCGGTACAGATCTCTTCTCACATATCCGTCATATGATTTACACTTCAGGACCAGCGATCATATTGGCGTTGATTGGTTTTTCTATTCTTGGGATTTTTTATGGTGGGAATTCAGCAAATCCTGGTGATATTCAAAACACATTGAATCTGCTTGATCAAAATTTCAATATTTCATTGGCTCTTTTTTTGGTCCCTGTTGCGGTTATCGTGATGGTGGCGAAGAAAGTTCCAGCACTTCCTGCTTTGATTATTGGAACTTTTCTTGGAGCTCTTTTCGCCCTTATTTTCCAAGGGGACATGCTCGCCAAAATGAGTGGAGGATCTCTTGATTTGAAATCTGCATATATGAGAATCATAGAAGTTTCCCATGGTGGATTTAGTATTGAATCTGGAGACAAGTTAATTGATAAACTTCTTTCTCGTGGTGGAATGTCTGGAATGCTTTCTACTGTCTGGTTGATTTTGATGGCAATGGTTTTTGGTGGAGCTTTGGAAGGAACAGGAATGCTTGGAGTTCTTGCTAATGCAGTTCTAAAGTTGGTTAAAGGTGCTGGATCTCTAGTCGGTGCGACTCTAGGTTCTTGTATCCTTTTGAATATGACTGCCTCTGATCAGTACTTGGCAATCGTTGTTCCCGGAAGAATGTTTAGAAAGGCTTATGAAGATTTTGGTCTTGATCCTAAGAATTTATCTCGAGCACTTGAAGATGCGGGTACTGTAACTTCAGTTTTGGTTCCGTGGAATACCGGTGGAGCTTATAACAGTGGAGTTCTTGGAGTCGCGACTTTGACTTATGCGCCTTTTTGTTTTTTCAATATACTTTCACCTTTGGTTTCATTGTTTCTGGCCTCAATGGGGTGGACTATTGTGAAAATGAAACAAGAGAAAATGGCGGGAGTTTCTTCTCCTAACTTTAGCTAAAAAGTAAGGCCGATCCCATGGGCTTGCGCCTAGGGGGGAGAGGATTGGGACCGGCCTGAACTTATCTACGCTATCTCGGCGATCTATTCTTATAGATCTGCACTTGGACTTTTTCATTTGGTGCCTTCTGTTCCATGAGAGTGTGACTGGAACAGGCCGACATGGCAAAGGCCACCAAAAGCATAATTGCAATAACCGCCATGTTGTCTGGAATCATCCTTCGCTCCGTGAAAGGTTCCCATCATTGGGAACAATTCAAATATAGCGAAAGTGAGAATTTTTTATGTCATGAGATTGTCAATTGATGGTCATAATTGAAGAAAGACCCTGCTGTTTAGCAGGGCCCTATTGTAGGTTATTCGTCGTCTGAATCACTACCTTTACGTTTTTGCTTTCTTTCTTTTTTCATTTTTCTCATTTCTTTCATTTTGCCTTTCATTTCAGTGTTCATACTTTTCATTTTCTTGCGACACTCTTTGAGAGCTGATTTGTCTGAAGCAGAACTTACACAACTCTTAACATCTTGAAGATTAGAGATTCTTTTTTCGATGTTTTCCAACATCATTGACTTGGCCTTCTCAAAGTTTTGACCATCGCCTTTCTTACC
The DNA here is from genome assembly GCA_006226755.1 of Deltaproteobacteria bacterium. Lineage (GTDB taxonomy): Bacteria > Bdellovibrionota > Bacteriovoracia > Bacteriovoracales > Bacteriovoracaceae > M0603. Next base: position 1,835 of record SBGE01000076.1, read on the forward strand.
GTCTTCTGAAAAAGCATTGAAAGAGAGAAATAGGAAAGAGAGCATAACGAGTGTTTTCATTTTCACCTCACACAAAAGTTCATTCTCCATTATAGAAAGCTTATCGAATGCTCCCTAGAGAAAGGTGAAAAGAAAATGAATTTGTCGGATTAGAAAATCAGAGAGTCTCTGAGTCAACTTTCTTGCAAGCGAAGGAAAATCCTGAATAACACGACTTTCTAAAAGCAGCTCTAGCTTCCTCATGTTTATTTTCACAAGTGAGGACCAAACCTCTATTATAGAAACCTGATTCAGTCTGGTTTTCATGTCTTTCACAAGAAACGCTACTTACATCTCTTGAAGGACTTGAACAGGCAGAGACAACGAAAAGACCGGCAATAACCCAACTCAAAAGTATTGTGTGTAATTTCCATTCTTTCATTTTAGTCTCCGAAGATTTTAATAAGGCCAGGCGGGGGAACCTGGCCTTGTTATAGGGGAAAGTTTTAACTACTGACCACTTCCGCGGCTGTAGGTAAATTCACTTGAATCATCATTGTAGTCGTCATTGTTTCTATTAGAGTGACCACCACTGTTTCTACCGCTATCGTTTACACGAGTGTCTGTTTGAGCAATTGGGGCACCTGTTTGAAGATCAGCTTCAAGGTAGCTTGTCACTTGATCAATGTGTTCCATTAGCTCGTTGTCAGCGATACGACTTCTTACACATGTAACAGATTGGAAGTAATAAACTTTTCTTCCTTTCTGGTCAGATGAGTAAACTTGTCTTTCATATTTCTTTGAACCAAAAAGCGGGTTCGAAGTTTTAATATGAAGGGATTTTCCTTTAGCATCTCTAGCGCTGACACCTTTTTTGTTGATGACAACTTTCTTTGCTTTTTCAAAGCCAAGGAATTTACACATTTCAGTACCAGTTGTGATCATTTCTTCATCAGCACCTGTTACATATCCACTGCCGTCATACTTATAAGTCACTTGTTTGGCGACATAAGGAAGTCCAAATCCTTTCTCTTTAAGATCTAGGTATGTGAAATGTTTCTCAGTTATTGCTTCTTTAAGTCTTCTGAGTCTTTCTTCTTCAGCAGCTCTTTGCTCTTCAGCTCTTGTTTCAGCTTCAGATCTTTCTTGAGCATCTTGAAGGAGTTGTTCTTGTCTTTCCAAGTAATACTCAGAATAGCCAATCTCTTCATGACATTTTTGAACTGTTGCGGCCGAAGCTCCTTCAGCAATCAGTTGGTCACAAAGATTTTTCTCAGCACCATAGGCGGTTGCACTTAGTGCGATCATCAGTCCTACTAGACTCAAAGTTTTCATATATCCATCCTTTTCAGATTTAAGAAAATATATGCCTTATGCGTTGCAACATAGGTGCCAAAATTGAGAGCTGTAATCTACTGTTTTTTCAAAAATGAAATGTTCTGATGTGACAGTAAACTTGAATCTGTCTAAAATTTAGACATGTATTCTGATCAAATCCGAACCACGATAGAGACCCATTTGGACGAGAAAATCGAGCATTCCTCGATGCTTGGAGGCGGTTCAATTGCCTCCACCTGGAAGCTTGATGGGGAAAAGGGGAGATCGTTTGTTCTTAAGATCAACCCTAACCGCGCCATGGTAGTGGCCGAAACACAAGGTCTCAAGGAGTTGTCAAAGTCTGGCGAGATCAGAGTTCCAAAAGTTTTCCTTTATAAAGATGACTGGCTTTTGATGGAGCATATCTCTCAAGGGAAGAAGGATGAAGCTTTCTTTACCACCTTCGGCGCACAACTGGCGAAGATGCACAGACATGAGTGTGGGAGTTATGGGTTTGAAGAGGATAATTTCATAGGGGAAACACCTCAAATAAACCTCGAACATCGCCATTCCTGGGTTGATTTTTTCCTGCAAAATCGACTTGTTTATCAGATTGAGCGCGCTCTCTCAAAAGGAGCTCCTCATAAATTAAAAGATAACTTTTTGCGAGCACTCCCTACGATTAGGCAGCTGCTCGAAGAAAGTACCGAAAGGCCATGTCTTTTGCATGGAGATTTATGGTCTGGAAATTATCTGGTGGATAAAGAGCAGCTACCTGTCTTGATTGATCCGGCTGTTTATTATGGCCATCGAGAGGCAGAATTAGCGATGACCAGACTCTTTGGAGGCTTCGATCCTTCTTTTTATGAGGCCTATGAGCAGGAATATCCTCTTCAAGCTGGACATCAGAATCGCCTCCCACTTTATGAGCTTTATCACGTCCTCAATCACTACAACCTCTTTGGTGGTCATTATTTGGACCAATCCTTGGAAATTTTGGCCAAATATTTCTAAACGCCTGAATATTTTGCTCAATCATTTGGTTTTTCTATTAGAGATCATCTAATAGATCTCACTATCGCTATGTTAAATGTGAACATTTTCAATGTTTTTGCATTAAATAGTGATTTTGTCTAAAAATGACATGCATTCATAATAAATACTTTAAAAAATGACGATAATATTTTAAGTTTATCAAACGGAGGTGCTTATGTGCGGAATACTTGCTGTTATTGGAAAAGAAATTGATGAGAAGAAGGCGTTTGAGGCGTCAAAACTTTTGTCCCATCGTGGACCAGACGAGGCCGACATGGTGAAAACTGAGCATGCAGTTCTTTGCCATCAACGACTATCTATCAATGACCTTAAGACTGGTAAGCAACCTATTCAAGGAACCAGAGATACTTGGGTTATCCATAACGGTGAGATCTATAATCACAAGGCCCTTCATCAAGAACTCTTTTCTGATGTGACATTTAGAACTCATTCAGACAGTGAAATTATCGTTCACCTTTACGAGAAAAAAGGTTACGAATTTTTAAACGATCTCGATGGTGTTTTTTCTTTTATCGTTGTCGATGGAGATAAAGTTATTGCCGGTCGCGATCCAATTGGTGTGAAGCCATTGTTTTATGGATATGATTCGGAAGAAAGAATTTGGTTTGCAAGTGAATACAAAGCATTGATCGAACATTGTGTAAAAATTGATGAGTTCCCTCCAGGACATTACTTCACACTTGAAACTGGATTTGTACGCTACTTCCAACCTGCTTGGTATGAAGGTAAAAAACCAACTCGTGGACCTGAAGAGCTCAAACAAGCTTTGATCAAGGCCTGTAAGAAAAGACTTATGAGTGATGTTCCTGTCGGAGTTCTTCTCTCCGGTGGTCTTGATTCTTCTCTAGTCGCATCAATCGTTTCTAGAGAAATGAAGAAACAAGGAAAAGTTCTTAAAAGTTTTTCAGTCGGTATCAGTGCTGATAGTTCTGATCTTTCCAAGGCCAGAGCTGTCGCAGAGATGATTGGAACTGAACATCATGAAGTCGTTTATACACCTGAAGAAGGGATCGCTCTTCTTGAAGAGATGATCCATAAACTTGAAAGTTACGATGTGACGACAATCAGAGCGTCTACTCCAATGTACATCATGAGTAAGTACATTCGTCAGCAAGGAGTTAAAGTCGTTCTTTCTGGAGAAGGAGCCGATGAAATATTTGGTGGCTATCTCTATTTTAAAAATGCTCCAACTGCACAAGACTTCCATGAAGAATGTGTCAGAAGAGTTAAACTTCTCAATACAGCAGACTGTTTGAGAGCAGATAGAAGTACGATGGGTACCGGAGTCGAAGCCAGAGTTCCTTTCCTCGACAAGGAATTTTTGGAAGTGGCGATGGAACTAGATCCAAAATACAAAGTAACTCCCAAGGGTGGAATGGAAAAAATGGTTCTTAGAAAGGCCTTCGACGATCTTTTTGACCCATACCTCCCTGGGGAAGTGCTTTGGAGACAAAAAGAACAATTCTCAGATGGTGTTGGATATAGCTGGGTAGATAGTTTGAAAGCACTGGCAGAAAAAGTTGTGACAGACGAAGAATTTGCAACTGCTTCAATGAGATTCCCTTACAACACGCCTGATACTAAAGAGGCGTTCATGTACAGAGCGATGTATGACAAATTGTTCCCACATGAATCTGCCGCTTTGATGATCAGGAAATGGGTTCCAAAATGGCAAGCTGATACAGATCCATCTGGACGTGCCTCTACTCACCATGTAGCAACACTATATGAAGAAGAGGAAGAGAAACCAAAAACGCAACCAACACTCAGCGCTTAATAAACCGCAGTCTCCTGCGCGAGAGTCAAGTTTTCACGAAGAGACCGGGCAAGATCCGGTCTCTTTTTTTCAATTCTGGAAATAAATTTAGTATTGATTTCAAGGACACGTGTAAAGTTGGACGCCTTAACGTAATGAGGACCGCTCAATCGAGACTGTCCGTAAGAAGCTCCTGCAGCAAGCTTTGCGATATCAATGTGTTCAATATCATCGCCAGATCGCTCTGCTTTTTTGACGAGTTTCATATTTCCTTCAAGAATGACAAAAACGGAATCTTGCCTGTTCGTGAACAGGTCATCAGAATCACCTGGTTTGAACTCTCGGATTTTTCCAGAGAGGACGAGAAATTTACAGTCATTCATATTCATGTTTTTGAACATTAAAGATTGAGAAAGGATTCGAGGAGATAATTTAGTGGTCAAGATTTCATAAAGTGAGATGGCCCCGTCTACTCTTGAAGAGACAAGAAGGGCAGGAGTGATCAAAAGATCCGAGACCAGGGCAAAAAGCATGGTAATCGAAGTTAGTACACCAAATTCGATAAGAGGAATAAAACTTGAAAACGCCATGATTCCCAAACCAAGACTCAGAGAAAGTGAAGTTGTTAAAATCGGTTTAATTTCATGTTTAAGAGTTTCTTGAGCTGCTAGAAGAGCATCATTATGTTGTTTTATTTCTTCATTGAAACGAGTGAAAAAATGGATAGTGTCATCTGTCGCCACACCAATAGCAATCGTTGCAATGAGACAACTTCCAATGTCGAGAGGAATATCAAAAAGGCCCATGACGGCGAATATTCCGATGATAGGGACGACATTTGGAACCAGTGAAATAAGAGCAATCTTAGAACTTCGATAAAGAAGTCCAATGAGAAGAAAGATACATACCAAGATCAGAATCAGGCCTTCAACTTGGGTTTTGACCAGTGTTTTGGACGCCGCATTTTGGAGAAAGAGCTTTGAAGTGAATCGATAGGTGATACCAGTCCCTTCAAGAAGTTCATCAAGTTTCTTAGACATTTTATTAAGGGCCTTCTCGGTATCAAGAGATGAACTTAATTTGTGTCGAACAATAATATTAACGTCATTGTAGTCAGGAGAAATAAAAGCTTCCCAGTCATCTTTGGATAGAAAAAGCATGTACTGACTGATAAGTGCATCTTCATCAGGAATACGATAGTGCTTGGGATCACTATCATGCATTTCTCTATTAATAAGAGCTAATGTCCCAGCAATCGACTGTGAAATACCAAGTTCTTTTTGTTCATTCACCCATTGATGAATTTCGAAAACTTTCCTCATGTTGACTGATTTCTTAAAGGGCTTGTCGCCATCAGCATGAAGTACAACTAAAAAGTTATTGATTCCTCCTTCAAAGTTTTCATTCATTTGCATGATCTTCTGTCTAAAGGGATGGTTCTCTTTGAATACTCTGATGTTATCGATATCTGTTTTAATTAGAGTCGCAGCACCGATTCCAAAGAAACAAAACAAAATGAGGACAATGATAGTGTGACGGCGATGAAATTCAAGGATATAGCAAAGTTTTGCCAATAGAGATTTGAAAAAACGCTCACTCAAGCTATTCGGATTCATCAATGACTTTGGTGGTTCTTTCTCTCCAAAAAATCGTAGGTAAACGGGAATAATCGTACCGGTGATGATGAAGTTGAAAAACAGTCCGGCCGAAGTCACAATGGCGAACTCTTTTAAAAGAACAATTTCATTCATTGTAATAGAAAGAAATCCAATGATAGTAGTCAAGCTGGTCAAGGTAATGGCCAGAGCAACTTTTTCAGCATAGTAATGAATGGCAAAACTACGGTCGGGCTTCTTCTTTAGACCTTCCATGTATTCTGCCAGGATATGACAATCTTCAGTTGAACCTATGATGAAAAGAATAATGGGTACGGTGGAGATGAGAATCTGTGCCGGTATATCGACAATCGTCATGAACCCCAGTGTCCATAAAAGAGATAGCCCTCCTGTTAGGAGAGGGAGGAGTGAAGCATTAATACTTTTAATGATTAAAAATAAACACAAGGCAATGGCGAGCATGCCTATAGGAAGCATGACTTCCTGATCGTGAACCATTCCTTCCGACATCTCAACTGATAACTTGGGAAGACCAATTTGATGAAGTCTTTCAAACTCTGGTCGAAGAGGAGCAAGGAGCTCTTCAATCTTTTCGTTGAACTTACTATAGTATTCGATGTCATGATTGTTTTTTATGGAATAAACAACGATAGTCATTGATTTCAAATCGGGTGAAAGAAATTGATTCATGAACAGAGGGTTATTAAGACCGACTTTCATTAATCGATCAAGTTCCTCTTGATCACTAGGCGCAGGGTCGAAAAGGGGAACAGTGGAGAGCATTCCGTCTTCATTATAAAAATTAGGCGTATTATAAAGAGATTCGACTTTTTGAACTTCATCAAGTTCAACCAATCTCCAGGATAGTTTTTCTAGCTTGGCAATTTTATCAACAGTAAAGAGATTCTCATCTTTGATATATATCGAAGTGATGATATCGCTGGTAAACTTCCACTCAGTTTGATGATAAAAGACTTTGTCAGGATGATCCTTAGAGAGTAGTTTCTCGAGTGTCGGGTCAACTTCGAGATAGGGGAGCCTGAGTACTGCAAGTACACTGATGATCGTCGTCAGTACGATGACGACCCACGGGTATTTTTCACTCCAGAGGATGATATTTTTCATTCAACTTCTTTGAAATTGAGACAATCCACATTCATTACAAGATGTCCCTTGTCCTCATCACCGTTCCAAACTTTTACATTGGCATTATTTAAAAGCATTTCTTTTTCATCAAATCTCGCGAAGTTAAGTATTGAAACATAATGTCTCTTCTCTCCTGCTTCGAAAAAGCTGGAGTCTCCACCTTCAAAGATCCAGGCATGTTTGAAAATCATGCTAGCGCCAGCACCTTTTCTAATAAATTCCAGTGTTGCTTCTTTGGTGTTGTTTCCAAACTTGGCTGAGTTGTCGAGCGGTACCGGACCAAAACTTTGGGTGAAATCCCAGTCTTTATACAGTTCCTTGAAATCAACATTTGAATAGGAGATTCTCTCAAAAGTAGCTTCTTCTTTTTCCTGGTCAAATCCCGTGATGTTCAGTGATATGGTTTCAAACTTGAACTCTGGTGATGTTTCCGTCATCTGCCCCATTCCTTTTTCATAACTGAATGTGCAAGTTTCGGCAAAATACTTGGTTCCACTTTGCGATTTGGGGCCTGACATGAAACCTTTTACAAGTTCTGCTTGTTTTTCTATTGTGAGCTCCTGGCTTTCAACAATTTTTTCAGCTGGAGTTCCTTGAACTGCATAATTGTTCACTTCAGTTTTTTCTGGGAGTTTTTCTCCTGATGAACAGCCAATTAGAGAGAGTAATGAAAGATAAATCAGTTTTTTCATGAATTAGTCCTGTTTCATCAATTCTATAATATTTTTTCCATCTAGGTAAAATTTCTGAGTACTCTCAGGGAGACATTTGTTGAAAACATAGTCTGGGATAATTTTCAAAATGTTGAATAAAGAACTCTTGAATCGTTCAAATTCTTTTGGTCCCAGTTTGAGAGTCATCAGTGTTCGAGGTCCGAAGGTGGCAAGATAGAGAACATCTCTCAAGTCGACTTCAGTTACTTTATAATAATGATGCATACTGAAACCCGCAGATACTGGAGCCAGACTCAAGGACAGGCCAGCTGAAAGGTTTGCGGAATCACAGCCACTCATTTGCTTGGTAAGCTCATGTAAGGCAAGAAAGAGATTAGGAAATTTTCCATTCTTGAAGATTGGACTAGTCATGGCATTTTGTACTACAAGCTTCAACAAATGAGACAAACTTCTGATATTTTCCATTTGAACTCTGTCTCTTTCTATCTCTTTCATCCTCTCATTGAGTTCAAGACTGGTCTCTTTATCTTCTACACTGCGAGATAGAAATTGAGAAAAGAAGAGAATGGACCAAGCTTGCTCAGGATTTCCTGACAGGTCGATGATCTCTTGATTATGTAACTGTGAAATTCTCACCAATTCTTTGGCCAGTGCTCGAGTGGAAAACTTGCCCGCTTTTTTCAATTTGACCATATCATCGAGATACTTGGTAAGATTGACACCTAATGAATAACTGATTGAGCCTGAGACAGGTAGTCCAAGAGTTTCAGCGCTGGCCCCAAAGCTCATTGATAGAAATTTTCCTTTATAATGAGCGTTATCTTTGCATCCCAAAGTCTTGACCAAACTCAACTCCAAAGCAAGTCCAACATCTGTAATGACTTCAAGTCCAGGAGCACAGAAAACGGCCATGATCCCGTCGTGTATAACAGCTTCGTGTCTTATCTCGACTCCAAGACCTGCAAATGCTGAACCAGTCAGACTCATCCCAAAACCATGGATGGCATCCAAGGAGTTTTCCTGAAACTGATATCCACCTTCTTCTACTTTTGTAACAATTTCAGAATGTATCGCTTTCATTCTGGTTACAAATTCGAAAATTTGTCTGATCTTTTCACTAGAAAGATCAATGCCAGGAATGGAGATATTCCGCCAGATTGTGTTCTCTGATATTTCTTTTAAATCTTCAGCAAGCTTTTGCTCACTCTTTAATGTATCCATTGCTTCAGCAGTTTCATATTGCTCATGCTTTTCAGAGCAATACTTACCAGCATCAATAACGCATTGATTGTATTCCACATGAATTTCATTTCTTCTATTGAGGTATTGGTATTCAAATTCATACCACTTGCGTTGAACACTTTGGTAAGGATGTTTTTTAAAGCATGATTTTTTCTTCCACATATAGCATTGTTTCCAACTCTCGGAATTTTCACTGGCCACAGCTCTGCTCGAAGCAACTTGTGAAACCTGCCTCTTATGGAGAGTAGAAGAACAACTCCAGAGGATAAGTGTGAATAGAGAAATCAAAACATATTTCATCAAAGACTTATCGGCTTTTTCTTAAGACTATTTGAATATAGGCGAGCGTATAGGTCAGTCTTTTCGGCAGTACAGAATGACGTAATAGGGAGGCATATTTGAGTCTGCTTTTACTCCGGCCAAAGTTGTATCATCAGTGTTATTGGTCTTCGGTCCATAAGCAAAATAAATACCGCTGGTCGCGGCAGGATAATTTGCTGTTCCTGGAGTATTGGTTCCGGCAGCAGCAGTTTTTGCTTCTACACCCATAGTGGCTTCAAACCCTCCCATATCTCCAAATGTTCTTGCAGTCAGAGGATTCGCAAGCTGATCATTTTCTCCTGAGCCTGAACCAACTAAAGTTCTTTGATAGGCCGTTGAATGAAGAGTCCAGCCAGTTGGACATGCGGCCAGGTCAAAGGCAGCAATGGTCCCAGAAGGGAGTAATTCCGCATGGAGAGAAATACTGAATAAGAATGTAAGTATCAAACTTTTCATCTTAATCCTTCTGACAAAAAATCACTGTCGTAAACGGTGGCATATTTGAGTTGGCCGGCATTCTTCCGACAGCTGAATCTGTACCAGTGTTATTGTAGAGGTTAACGTTAGTCGGCCCTGATGGGTCAACACCTCTTGCTAAAACTCGCGTGGGAGAAGGTATACTACTTGTCGGTGCAACGTTGGCGGCCGGGATTCCTGACTTGTACTCAAGACCACCTGTCGCTCCCAAGGTTCTGGCGGTCAAAGGACTTCCTAAAGCGTCCACATTTGCAGCTCCACCCTGACCAACCAAAACTCTGCCTCGAGTCGCATTGACTTGAGACCAACCTGTAGGGCAGGTCGCCTGATCAAAAGCAACAATAGAGGATTGTAAAATAGTTATTCCGTCCTGAGCAAAAACTCCTGAAGTGAATAATAATAAATATAAAAACCACATTTTCTTCATCATTAATTTTTCCTACAGAATCTCACCACATAGTACGGAGGCATATTTGCGTCCGAAGGTATTTCTTGATCTAGCTCTGTATCTGCTAATGCAGCATCAGCGTAGAGGTTATAACCATTCCCAGCTCTGTAAACTAAATTGTTACCAGGTGTTTGATAAGTGGCGACGTTTGTATTTGCTGGGATCCCTGAAGTGTATTCGAGACCACCACTTTGGGTCCAACTTCTGGCGGAAAGTGGGTAACCTTCTTGATCAATATTGACTGAACCTGCACCAACTAAAATTCTTCCCTGACCTTGAGTAAATTCTGTCCAACCGGTGGGACAAGCACCTTGCATCGGAAGAACAATTCCTGAAGGAAAGTTTGCCACGAGAGTTGCTGATTGAGGAGTTGTTTGCCAATTGGAGAGAGAGTCTCTGGTGATCCAGCAGAAGATATTGGAGTAACCTTCATCAACGACAAAATCAAATGTTGTCGCGATGGCAACTTCAGAAGCTGCACTTACAGCTCCAAAGGTACATGCGCCTGCAGAAGTTACACGAATGGCCTTGTAGTGTGTGGCATCACCCGGTGCACTCAAGCTCAGAGTTCTATTCGTTGTATCGATTGTCGGAGATGAACCCATGCCATTTAAAGTTGCGTTGGCAGGAGGAGTATTATCCAAAACAGAGTAAACATGAACGACAGAACTTTCGTTTCCGGCTTCATCTAAAGCTTGGACGTGGATATACCAATTTCCATCTCCTGATGTTTGACTGGCAGTGAGAGGAGTCAAATTATAACTACCAGTCGGAGCTGTGTTTGAAACTTGGTCCACGACAAAACGGGAACGAACATCTCCAGAACTTGACCAATTATCACTCAATGTCCAAGTCCAAGAAGTTGTTGTTGCACGAGTTGTGTTTGTAGATAGTCCAGAGATCGTAGGTGGTGTTGTGTCGATGACGTAATGAGTTTTTGCCACAGCACTGATATTACCTGCGGGATCTTTCGCCTGAACTATAATGTAAAAAACTCCATCCCTAACATTGTCAGTGTAAGTGGCAGTACTGGAAAATGCTCCAGTCGGAATATAGTTCGGGTCAGCACTGACTGCAAAACGATAAGTACAGTTCGCTTCGCTACAACCCCATGTAAAAGTTTTTGAATTCGCCAATGTATAATTGGTTGTCGCCATGCCTGTCACAACAGGATCTGTACTGTCTTTGTAGGCGGTATGACTTGCTGTTGGTCTGGCTCCGTTCGGTCGATATTCTTTTGCTACGAAATTGATTGTTCCATCATTGACTAAAGTAAGATTCAAACTAAATGACCACTTCAAGTCAGTTGTACAAGTTGTAGTTTGCACCAGAGGTCCAAATTTTACTTCAACAGGGTTTCCAATTTCAGAGCAATTACCTGAAATTGAAAAAGCAGTACGATTGAATTCATTGATTCCGGTTTCTGTTGAAGAGAATATAGTGAAATTAGTTTGAGTCGGAGCATTCGCATTTTGACCAACGAGTTTACTTTTTCCTGTCTCTTGCACATTACAGGCCGACAACACCCATAGGGTGAAAACAAGTCCGATGACTTTGAATTGTAGAGTCGGTCCTCTCATAGAATCTCCCTCTGTCTTTTCGGACAGATGGATCAGAATTGTAAGTACCTGATTTAAATAGTAGCATGTTCGAAAATTGAGTGCGGAAAACTGTCTAAATAGCGTTTAATTTCAAGCTCTTAGAAGTTTTGTTCTAAAACTTTTGAATTTTAAAATTTTAAAAATTGCCGTCAATCGGTGGCATCAGTCCAAAAACCAGTCTACTAGCAGACCAAATCCACCTTCAAGATTTGACTGTTCACTGTCCCAAACGTTCTTGATTTTTGCCTTACTGATCACATTTTCAACGTTTTCAAGATTGATTCCACTCATAATTTTTTCAGTGAATTCAGAGTGAAACTTGGCCTCTCTATCATCGAGATCGCCATCTTTGTGAAAAATGATATTGGCGAAATGTAGAAGCATGGATCTGTCAGTCGGAGCGGTTATATGGGGGAGAATTTCATCCAATGTAGGAGGGTTCCTAAGATCACTGATGATCTGCTGCTTTTGAGAAGTGTCAAAAGGAAGATTTTTAAGATGCTCCTCGAGCCATTTCTTTTCTTCTGGCGTGATCTTGTGATCAATGTAGGCGGCACAAATAGTTCCGCGCCACATGTGAAATTTGCTGTTGTCCATGGTTTTCATAGTTGACTCTTTTTTGATTGATTACTTCTTATCATTCTAAATCCTATAGGTATTCGCTGCAACCTAAAGGCAAACAAAAGAGAACTGGCGCAATATTTTGTCACTAGCGATTTGGTCCGGATATTCGAGTTAGTCAATTTCAAGGCATAAAACTTTGCAACTACCAGCAATCTAAAGGTCTTCAATCTTGACAAAAAATTTACTCATGTTCCGCACTTGAATCCACGATAATTGAGTATAATCAAATAGTGGAAACGCCCATTAATAATGGCCTGTAAAAAAGTTGATAGTGTGAGTTTGAAGAATTTTATTTCCAAAACATCGATTGTCTTCAAAACTTTTGACTTCAGTGTCAAGATGACGAAGAACAATTCTGAGATTTGGAATTTCACCACAAGCAATCCTAATGGCGATAAAAGATATGTCGTCTATTGTGCTCCTGACCTTGGAAAATCCAAGGGTGTGATCAAGATTGCGCTTAAAAAAGTTCCTAGCTCTCATCGTCTGGTTGTAGTGTGTTCTAATTTCGATGCTCCTGATTTACAGGAATCTGTAGAGAACAATTACTGTCTTGTCACATTGGACAAGCTCAATGAGTATGGAATTACCATGCTTGATATCCTCGAAAAAGAAGGATCATTGAGTGAGTCGAAACAGAAATTTACTTCCGCTCTTACCTGAGATAACTTTCCTCTATGATTCAGAACAATTTCCTAGGACCACATAGTAGCGTGATTCTCGATGACGAATGTCACGTCAGACTGATTTCGTCATTTGTCTCGAATCCAACAAGCGTTTTTAAAGAACTTCAGGAAGAGCTTTTATGGAGACAAGATAAGATAACCCTCTACGGTAAAACTCATGATGTTCCAAGGCTTCAGGCCTGGTACGCTGATCCTGGACTTACTTATACATATTCTCATATTCAATTAAGTCCGCTTCCTTGGTATCCATTGCTGATTGAACTCAAAAAGCAGATAGAGAAGCACACAAATGAATCATTTAATTCGGTTCTTTGTAATTATTATCGAACGGGAAATGATTATGTTGCCTGGCATGCTGACGATGAGAAGGAGCTGGGAATACAGCCTACAATTGCTTCTTTGAGTTTGGGGGGAGCAAGAAAGTTTGTTCTAAGAGAAAAGAAAAAGAAAACCAATAAAATTGAACTTAATCTAGGGAGTGGAGATCTGCTTTTGATGAGTGGAAGAACTCAAGAGATTTTTGAACATCAAATTGTTAAAACTAAAAAAGAAGTGGAAGGCCGGATCAATCTGACCTTCCGACGAATTATCATATCTTGATGAATATTGAGTCGCCACTAACTCTTACGTTTTTGAGTTTGGCCTCTTTTAACTTCTTTAAAACAGTTCCTGTGATTCCTATGATGCCTACTTTGATTTTATCAAGATGAACTTCCAATTCAGCTGATTGCTCATGGTATTTGATAGAACCGTTTCCTTTTAGTTTCAGATTAAACAGAATTTTTACCACACCATTAATAGTGAAATTGTTATCTTTGATATTGATCAAAAGATCTTTGATACGATCGGGGAGAAGTCCTTTTGCGGTAATCTTGTGTCCTTCAGCAATGTACATTTGCTCAAACTCATCGATTGAAAAGGCCTCAACCATTGATTTTCCTGATTCTGGAGAGAATAGAAATTCAGGCATGTAGAGAACACCGTATTCTGTACAAGGAGTCAGGAAACTGAAGATATCTCCGTTACGAGTTGAAGTTGATTTGCATTTCAGATCAAGTTTTCCCATTTGATGAACTCCATCACCAGCTTGCATGGCCACTGAATCAAAATTCAAGGCGAGCATTCCAGTGTTGATGTAATCAAGATTGAGGTTACTGATTCTGAGCACTCCAAGAGAGCCGAAGACTCCATTTTCAATATCGTTTAGCATGATTTTTGTGTCACCCTTATCAAAGGTCATGATGCCATCTAGCTTGCTCACATCAAGATGATAGCCATTGGTTTCGATTGTGGTCGAGCCTAAGGCGGCATCGAGTACTGAAGCCTCAGCAAAACCTTGAGATCCGTCGTAATCAACATTCAGAAGTCTGATTTTGAGATGTCTAAGATCAGCTGAAAAACCAGCCGTGCAAAATAAAGATACTGCCAAAAGCAGAATAAGTTTTTTCATAAAGCCACCCATGTAAATGTTCGGTACATGGGCTTATCGGGGTGTCATTATCTTAGATGGAATCCATGGGGTTGAATTCGGGGGGAGTGGAATATTATTCCGGCCTTAATCAGTAGAAAATTCCTTCCACTCCCGCCGACATGGGTTTTAGCATTTCTGGGTGATGTCCAAGGCCGACCAAGATGGCCTGTGCCTTATCCAACGAAGTTGATTGGATTTTAAGAGTCAGTCTTTCGCGACTTTTTGAGAGGGTCATATCCTCGACCATAAGTTCTCTAAACAGAGCGTTTTGCGCCATACGCAGACGGTTCGGGTCTTCCATTCCGTCGACCTTGAAGATGTACGTTCGTGTAGTCATCGTTACTCCCTAATCCTTGGATACAAAAATTGAACGTCGAATGCCGGAGCAAGTCAATTCAACCAAAACAGAAAGTTCGTCACCATATCAGGCCGACGCATAAACATGGGTCAACTTAAGGAAATAAGGTCATTTACCTCGTCGCGTTGAGGAGTTTATGACGAAAAAAGTGGCTTAAAATAAAAGCTGATTCAAATCATCTTTAGACATGCTGATGTATGTGTTCAAGCAAGGCGTTTTAGAGAGATAAGGAGGTTGTAAAAAAGTCTACTGAAGGAGATGGACGTGAAACTGATTTCACTTTTAATTTTATCCCTGTCGCTAAACGCTCATGCACTCGATAATTTCGAAGTTCAAAAAACTCTCGATTTGATCAAGTCTGACTTTAAGTCCTTTTATTCCTCCAATCCAAATTTAGATTCTAATGTCAGGATGAGGTTTAGCCCCGATGAAAATTATGTGGAACAGAAAAATCTCTGGAAGAGAAAGCTTCTGTTTAGTGGTGTACTCAAGGCCGGTATGGAAGAGAATGAACAAGTCGAAGACTTCATTCTTTCTGGGGACATCGTTAAAAATATTGTCGTTATGGACAATCTCCAATTGCGCGAAGGTAAAGTAAAGGAGCGACCCTGGTCAGATGATTACTGGCCTATCTACCGGGGTATTCTAGGTTCTCGCTACGCAGATCATATGTTTGCCTATAAAGACGATTGGCAAGAAGCACGTAATTATGTTGTCGATCTCTCTGCCAAAAATATTTTTGAATCTGGAGACGACGATCGAATTGATGAACTTTCTCCTTCTGAAAAATATGATCTCCTCTTTGGAAAAGATTCTTTCTCTTTATCTGAGGCCAACTGGGCGGAAGGAAAATATTATTATGATCGAAATGGAGAAGTGGAAACCTGGATGGGAATTTGTCATGGATGGGCTCCCGCAAGTTATATGGTAAAAAGAGCTCAGAAAAAAATTCAGATTCCGGCCTACGATGGAAAATTATTGAATTTTTATCCAGCTGATATCAAAGCGCTATCTTCTCTTCTTTGGGCAAAGGCCAGATTTCCAGTCAAATTTTTAGGAGGTCGTTGTAACTCAAAAGAACCTAATCTTGATGATGAAGGAATTCGTGTTATTGATCAGGAATGTTTTGATGTAAATCCAGCGGCCTGGCACATGAGTATGGTGAACCAGGTCGGACGAAATCAAAGAAGTTTTGTGTTTGATGCCACCTATGATTATCAGGTTTGGAATCAACCGGTAATCAGTTACAAGATTCGTTATTTCAACCCCAATGATATGAAGGCGAAAGATTCGCTTGAAGAAGCAATGATTAAAAAAGAAGAATTTGAAAAAGATAACTTTGCCAAATATCGTTCCAGCGAAGCCAGACAGTATGTGGGAATTTTCATGAATGTGGAATATGGAGTCGAAGTGGATCCACGGCAAAGAGAAGAAGATTCTGAGCGTTTTGATCGCAGTCATGATGCCGACTACATCTACGATCTTGAACTTGATGAAGAGGGAAATATCATTGGAGGAGAATGGTACAACCTCTATCATCCTGATTTCATCTGGGACCCTGCAGATGGTGCACGGGCGGTCTCAAGTGGTGATCGCTATCTTGGACAATCGAACTGGAGCGGAAAAGACCCTGTTCCTGCGGCTTGGAGCAAAATTTATGATTATGCTGGTAAGAGGGGAGAACCTTTGGCTAAAATTGTAGAGAAATTGATCGAGTTGTCTCGCCAAGGAGAATAGATGAAACTTTTGACTCTGCTTTTAAGCCTTTTACTCGTTATTCAACCAGTTGTTGCCGCTGAAGATTATGAAATCGTTCATTGGGGGCAAGTGGTCAAAGTGCCAGAAAGCAAGATCAAAGATTTCTTTGGCTACAGCTATCTTCTCTCTGTAAAAAAGGGGGATCAATACTACGGTTATCCGATTGAGCCTTCAAATGACAGCGTGGAGACTAAAGTGCAAAAGCTCTCTGGAAAGTTTGTCAAACTCGAGGGAAAAATTGGTAAACGATCTTCGAGAGGAGCCGAAGGCAATCAAACTCTAGATGTCATCTATCTCAGTCAGATAGATGGCTTTCCCGTTTCCAATCTTGGGGTTGCCAAGAAAAAATCGGGTGAAGTTTTGAATCAAGAAATGGATCCTGTTCCATCTCAAAAACCAGTCGTGCGCCAAAGAGGGAAAGGAGTTTCTGATAAAGTGACCAATGCCATCCTCTTTGGTGCTGGTGCCGTTCTGATGGGGAATCTCATTAAAAGTCTTGCTGATAAGTAGGGACAATCACGTTCTGATTTGAAAGTCTGTTTACTTGTCGAGTCACTCATCCTTGGTTATGCTGAATAATCAAAGCTTATTTATTCACGCGAGGTCGTCATGAGAACTTTTGAGACATGGATGGAACAGTACGGTGAGAGTCATCAAAATCCCACCAATCAAATAATTCATAAGATCATGGTTCCCCTGATCATGTGGACGATCTTAGGTTTGATGTGGGAAATCCCAACGCCAACTTTCATGCACGACTATGCCTTCCTCAATTGGTCCACACTATTTGGTGTCGGTTGTATGATTTTTTATCTGACATTGAATTTCAAAATGTTTGTCGGAATGATTTTCATGATCGTTCCCATGTATTTGAGTATCTATTATCTCGCTCAGATGCCTGAAGTCAGTCTTTGGAAATTGATGCTAATTGTATTTGTGATTGCTTGGATTTTTCAATTTGTCGGTCACAAAATAGAAGGGAAGAAACCTTCTTTCCTCGATGATCTGGCCTTTCTTTTGATTGGTCCCTTGTGGGTACTTAGAAGTTTCTACAAAGTTTTTGGCATCAATGTGTGATCAGTTGATTTTAAAGATCACTCGTTTTTCCACCAAGTAGGCTCTTCCGTCAGGTGAAGCTCTGAAAAGCCATTGCCTAGCAGCTTCGAGTGCTGAATCAACCAGGGATTGATGGGCCTGTTGCTCAAGAATTTTAACTCCAGCTACTTTTCCATCTGGATTGACTTGTAATTGAATTTTCACAAAACCTTGCCAACCCCTTTTGAGAGCAATACGTGGATAGTGCGGAGTTATGTTTGGAGTCAGAATACTTTTCTCAAAAGTTTTCACTTCAGGTGTATTGGAGCTTGAGAGTGCAGATGTCTGAGTTTGCTCCATTGGAAGTTTAATCACTTTAGATTGGTTCTTGGCACTCTTGATTTTCTTTTGTGGAAGGGGTTTGACTTCACTTTGCTTAAGCGCTTTTTCTTGCTCTTTTTGAATTGAGTTGATGATCAATTGACCAGAATTAAAGTTCAGTGAAGCCGATCTCGCCAAATCCTTAAAACTTTGAGGTTTGATAACCAGAAAAAGCACAACATGGGCCATCACTGAGACAGCTAAACTAAGAGATTTATTGGAATTTCCCATGATTCTATTGTGTTGCGCGTAAGCCATATCCTGTTTTACTTGGCCTCTCGTCATTTGGCAATGGCTTGTGAATTTTTAACTGCGTCATAATTGTCCATTTCAGTAAACTTTTGTATAGTGCGCTAATTCAAATTCCTAGATAAACGAAGACTTAGGCCACAAAAGGTGTCTTATTCATGAAACACAATTTCAAAGTAAATATCCCTATCGCCATTTTAATCACCTTGATCGCCGTGATTTACCAAAGAGGAACGGGTCCGACTTATCCAAAAAAATTCAAAGTTATGGACCACAAGATGAAGCTTTTGCGATCCCATGGGGGAGAGACAGACGCTCCAATAGAAGTGCCAAAGATAACCGAAACCACAACTGCTAAAGTCACCTACAAAAGATATCCGACCAATGATGAGTGGACGACAGTTCCGATGAGCGCTGATGGAAACATGCTCAAGTTCGGTCTTCCTAATCAACCACCGGCAGGAAAGCTAAAATACTTCATTGAATTGGATATCGACGGTAAAAAAGAGTTCTTAGGAACTGAGTCTGAACCAATCATAATTCGATTCAAGGGAGATGTTCCGACTGCGATCCTCGCACCCCATATCTTCTTCATGTTCTTCTCCATGTTGCTTTCTGTTCTCGCAGCACTTGAGGCCTTTCGAAAAAATGAAGAGAGCTTTTACATGCTGACTAAGGCCACAGTTTTCTGTCTGGCGGTAGGGGGATTAATTCTAGGACCAATCGTTCAAAAATATGCTTTTGGCGTTTACTGGGCAGGATTTCCTTTTGATTGGGATTTAACAGACAACAAGCTACTGATTGCTGTTATTGCCTGGGGAACAGCTTTTGCGTTGAACTTCAGAAAAAGAAATAGATACGCCACGATTGTTGCGGCCTGTGTTCTGATAGCTGTTTATTCGATTCCTCACTCCATGCAGGGATCGGAATACAACTATGAAGAAGGAAAAGTGGTCACAGACAGAGACTAATTGGTCTTAACTGCGGCGCCATACTCGTATACCAGAGTGGCTCCGCTATGACCGGTCTGAATGAGAAAGTACAGACCGGCGAAGCTGGCGATCAGGGCAAGGTAATTGAGCCAGTGCTTGTCTTTCATGTTGAGATAGAGGGAATCAAAACCTAATACTCCCATGAAAAGATAGAGAGTGTAATAGGCCATATCTTCATGGTGATAAGCCGCCTGAAGTTTGGGCAAAGTACTTTTGATGATTTCCAGACTGAGATCACCTAGATAGAGAACAACTAGATAGGTGACCAGACCTGAGTAGAGAAATGTTCGAAAGAGAAGTTCAGCCGTTTGTCGGTTCTTTTCTTTGAGTAACAAGCGGCCTAGTCCCACAAAAGGCACCACGCTTAAAAAAGCGATGGGAAAGTGGGAAAACACTGGATGGTAAAGTTCTTCTCTTAACATGGGTAGAGTTTAGCCAAACTGAAACACTTTTGAAACCGTGAGGACACGATGAAAAGATTGATCATTCTTTGGACTTTGCTTATTTCGTTCACAGTACAAGCTGGCTTGATGGAAGATTCCCTCAAGTACCTGTCTAGTGATGCTCTAGAAGGAAGGCGAGCAGGTTCAACGGCCAACGCAACGGCCACTGATTATGTTGCTGATCAACTTAAAAACCTTGGTCTTGAGGCCTTTGCTGGCTCTTACCTGCAAGATTTCACAATCTTCACAGGAATGAGTAAATTTGGAGACAACACTCTTAGAATTTCTGGTGATGCCTTCACTAAATTTGAACCAGTGGCCTTCTCCAGTTCAGGCGATCTTGTTTCAAAAGATTTGATCTTTGTAGGCTTTGGGATTTCTATTCCTAAAAATGATCCAAAGATTTCTTACGATGATTACCAAGGACTTGATGTTGATGGAAAAATTGTTGTTTTAATGACTGGTGATCCAGGTGTCGGAAATGCTCAATCTCCATTTAGAGACCCTGATTACATTAATTACCGAACTCTGATTTACAAACTGAAAAATGCCGAGCAAAAAGGGGCGGTGGGAGTCATCATTCTAAATGATCCTCTGAGTCTGATTGATCCTAATACTGAAGCTGATCCGACTTTTAACTCTCGTGATGGAGGTGGTGATCGCTTCGCTCTTTTGGCAGGGAAAGCAAAGAATAAATGGTTCAATGATCTTTCCAAAACATCATTACTTGATCTGCAAAAAAAGATCGCTTCTTCAAGTAAACCAGCTTCTTTTGCCATTGGAAAAACCGCTGACTTAAGTGTTCATATGAAAAGAAACACCGGCCGTGTTTCAAATGTGGTTGGCTTTCTCAAAGGGACAGATCCAGATCTTTCAAGAGAAGTGATTGTTCTTGGAGCTCACTTCGATCACTTGGGAATGGGAGGACAGTCTTCTATGGATCCAAGCAATGACCCCAAAATTCATAATGGAGCTGATGACAATGCCTCGGGAACTGCAATGCTTTTGCATTTGGCAGAAAAGCTTTCCAAAAAGAAGATGAAGCGTTCAGTCCTTTTTGCTTTTTTTAATGCTGAAGAAATTGGACTTCTTGGTTCAAAGCACCTTGTATCCATGTGGTCACGTTACGAAGCCGATTACGGAAAAATGTATGGGATGTTGAATTTTGATATGGTAGGTCGTTTTCAAACAGAAGTGGCCTTGATGGGGCTCGCCACGGCTCATGAATGGAATGATGTTTTATCAACAGTAACCAATAGATCGATTCCTATCAGAACTAAAAAAGATGCAGTTGGATCTAGTGATCACGCTTCATTCATCAATGCTGATGTTCCCTCTCTCTTTTATACAACTGGCGCTCATAGCGATTACCATCGTAGTACAGATGATTTTGAAAAAATTGATTTGAAGTCGATGGGAAAAATTGCAGATCATGCAGAAGAGCTGGTTGGAAAAATTGCAGGTGAAGCGGTTGCTCTAACATTTGACCCCGATTCTCGCAACGGAAGTGGGAGTGGAAGAAATAGAGGATATGGAGCTCACTTGGGCTGTGTACCTGAGTTCGGACAAAGCGATGATATCGTTGGTGTTCTCTGTGTGCGTACGACTCCAGGATCTCCAGCAGAAGCAGCGGGAGTTCTCGGTGGAGATATTCTGGTTCAAATTGGTGATATCGAAATCAAAACCATTTATGATCTGGCATTTGCTCTCAAATTCTACCGGGCCGGTGATAAAATTGAACTTGCTTGGAAGAGAGGTCGAACCATCATCAAAAAAGAAATTACTTTGGCCAGAAGCTCAAGAGGTGATGACAAGAACAATCATCATTCTTGTCACCACGTTGAAATTTATTGATTAAAGCGAAAGTGTAGCAGAGATACACTTTCTGATTCCTGTGTTGATGTCGTCGAGTTTGGCGGCATCAAACATATAGGCAGGAGTAGTGGCCACTTTGTTGGCCTTATCGACAACACAATCAGTTACTTCGCAGTTGATGTGTTTAGCACCTGTCTTTTCTACTTCTTGAGCAGTTTCGACATCTTTACCAATTGTAACTGTTACACCTTTCTTACCAAGAACCATGGCAATCAATGCTGGAGAAATACAGATGGCTCCGATTGCCTTGTTGTTATTATTGAAGTCTTCAATAACAGCTTTAACTTCAGGATCAACAGAGCCCTTTGCTCCTTCGAAAGCAAAAGTACAAAGGTTTTTGGCCACACCAAATCCACCTGGAAGAACCAGACAATCAAAATGAGAAGCTCTCAGTTTTGAAAGAGGTTCAACCTGACATCGAGCGATTCTGGCAGCTTCAACTAGAACATTTCTTTTTTCAGAAGCTTCATTTTTCGCCTTGTGATTGATCACGTGGTGTTGTTCTTTGTCTGGGGCAAAAATACTGACTTGGGCATTGTAGATATCGAGATTTAAAAGTGTGAGAACTGATTCTCTGATTTCAGCGCCATCAAGAAAACCACATCCTGCTAGAACTACAGCAACTCTTTTACTCATAAAGACTCCTTGTCTAAATAATTCAAATTGAAGGAATTATAAGAAAATACAGGGTTGTAATAAAGACGCATACGCAAAGACAAGGATATTCAAGTCGTCCTTAGTCTGTTAAAAAGATGGACTTTCTAATGTGAGGGGTCATGAATCAAGTTTATCTTTTTGCCGTTGGTGCGAATCTTTGCTTTGCTCTGGGAAGCCAGGTTTACACCCTTTTCTCAC
Source organism: Deltaproteobacteria bacterium (assembly GCA_006226755.1). Taxonomy (GTDB): domain Bacteria; phylum Bdellovibrionota; class Bacteriovoracia; order Bacteriovoracales; family Bacteriovoracaceae; genus M0603. The sequence continues at coordinate 24,195 of SBGE01000076.1, forward strand.
GAAAAGTGGGTGCGGCATGGATGAATCTTTTCAAGGCCTTTGTTGCTTTTGTTTTGTTTGGCATCACAATCACGTTGATTGGCGGATGGAATTCAGTTCAACCGATGTATATAGGCCTTCTGATTTTATCAGGTTTTATCGGGCTAGGTATTGGAGACGTTTTTCTATTGCGCTCATTTACCGAGATGGGGCCAGGACGAACATTGATGCTCTTTGGGTTCCAACCCTTGATCCTAGGAACCATCGGCTACGTGATTTTTAATCAGCAAGTTGATTTTGAAAAATTCTGGGCGATTACATTTTTCATTCTCTGTATTCTTACTTTTTCTATTGAAGCATTCAGGCGTGATCGTCACTGGCAAGTGAAAGGAATTTTGATGGCATTTGGAGGAATGCTTCTTGATGCCACTGGAATAATTTTTACCAGACTTTCTTTTGATAACAATCCAGAATTGACTCCTCTCGAAGGAAACTTCTATCGTTGTTTTGGAGGGATTCTTGTTTTTATCATTTGGAATATGTTCAAACCGATGAATTTTTCAGGAACTTTTAAAAAGCTCACCAAAAAAGAAAAATGGTTGGCAATTGGTGGAAGTATTCTTGGAACTTATTTGAGTCTTGGACTCTATTTGATGGCCCTTCAAAAAGCTCACCTGGCCTCTCTCTCGGGAATTGCCATTACTGGGACAATATTTAGCTCTGCTTTTGAATGCATTATTGATCGTAAATGGCCTAGCAAGTATCTGATCATTGCTTTTGTTTTCTTCTTACTTGGAATGCGAATTCTGATCTTTTAATCCTATTTACGGAGTCTTCCAAAGATCTTCATGATAATCGAACTGACATTGTTCCTGGACTCGTTTGAGATACTCATGAATCTTGATTGGAAATTGAAAATCTGGGTGAACATAAAGTCCCCATAAGTGCGAAGCCACCATGATGTCGAGGATGGTCATTTCCTTGTCTCGATAAAAAGGTTCGAGTCTTGACTGCAGTTTTTCAAAAAGTGGTGGAAGCTCAGAAAAAAATTCATTTCTTCTTTGAACCAAGAGGTGAAAAGGACCTCTTTTCTTTTCTTTTTTTGATTGAAAATACTCTCTCGATTCCTGATTGAATTCTTTGGTCCAAACCCAATAAGGCATACAGAGATTGTGAACTGGTCCGGCAAACTCATCGAGTAGATCTTCAACTTCTTTTTTGAGTTCAGGATTTTCAAGCAGCTTATTCTTCAAGGCATCTTTGTGATCAATTTTTTTGATGATGTCCAAACTCTCATTCATCGCAGATCCATCTTCAAATTGGACAATGGGAAGCATTTTGACGCCGGTCAGATCCAGAGGAGTTTTTTCATCATGATAATGAGTCGGTCTGCTTTCCCATTTTGTTTCGAGGAAGCCAAAGGCCATTCTTACACGAATGCAAAACGGACAGTGAATGTAGTGATAGAGCTTGATCATGAGGGAACTGTAATGAATGAGAGCTCAAAGATCAATAGATACTTGAGTAAAAAGCTTTTTTAGGCAATTTCGGTGTTGTTTGCTACACTAATTCTATACAAAAATTCATCAGGAAATGGAGTTCCGCTTGAGTACATTGCTATCCGATCGTCGCTTTTGGCCATTGTTTTGGACCCAGTTTTTAGGGGCTTTAAATGACAACTTTTTCAAAAATGCCCTGGTCATTCTTATTACTTATAAAAGTATCACGCTTTACGGTTTAGGTTCAGGCCTTCTGGTCGCAGCCGCAGGTGGTATTTTTATTTTTCCTTTCTTCATTTTTTCTGCAACAGCCGGACAGATCGCTGATCGCTATGAGAAATCAAAAGTTATTTTTGTCACCAAGGTGACCGAACTTCTGGTGATGCTTTTGGCCTCGGTTGGATTCTTTACTGAAAATTATCTACTCCTGATGATTGTTCTTTTTTTAATGGGAGCTCAGTCAGCTTTTTTCGGTCCTTTGAAATATGGAATTATTCCTCATCTTTTGAACAAAGATGAACTTGTTCAAGGAAATGCCTTTGTCGGTGGGGGAACTTTTCTCGCCATTTTGATTGGGACAATTCTTGGTGGACTTGTCGTCACTATGGATAATTATTTTCCTTTCCTAGCAGGGGGACTTTGTGGCCTTGCCGCACTTGGGATTTTGAGCTCAACTTCTTTACGTAAAGTAGGGAATGCCAATCCTGAAGTTAAAATTGATTACACCCTCTTTAAACCGAGCTGGGAAATTTTAAAAATGACTGCTGCCAATAAGATGGTATTCAAGACCATCATTGGTATTTCATGGTTCTGGTTTCTTGGAGCAGGAATCCTTTCTCTTCTTCCTGTGATGTCAAAAAATGTCCTATTCGGTGGAGAAAAAGTAGGAACCATGTTCCTCGCTACTTTCACGATTGGGATGGGTGTTGGGTCAATGCTCTCTGACAAATTCAGTAAGAAGACGGTAGAGATCGGAATGGTGGCGCCAGCTGCTCTTCTACTCAGTCTTTTCATGATGGACATGTTTTGGGTGGGGGACCACTGGGCCGGAGCAGGAAATGCTGAAAATCTTTTGGGAGTCAAAGAATTCTTCCAACAGAATAACTCCATTAGAATCTTTTTTGACCTCTTCATGATTTCGGTCTTTGGTGGGATGTACATCATTCCTCAAATGACATTTGTTCAAGAGGGAAGTGATCCTAAAGAACTTTCCCGGATCATTTCAGGAAATAATATCATCAATGCTTTGTTCATGGTTTCTGCTGCTGTCATGATCATGTTACTTCATTCTTTTAAAGTAACTGTTCCGACTCAGTTTGGAATTTTGGCTGCTATTAATCTCGCCATGTCTTTTTGGCTTTATTACATACACAGTGAAAGAACTGTTCGTTTTGTCATGCAGATCATTTCTCATACTTTTTACAAGGTTGAGATTCATGGTCATGAGAATATTCCTAAAGATGGAGCTGTTATTCTTGCCACTAATCATGTCAGTTATATTGATTGGGTTTTTATTATGGCGGCCAGTCCACGTCCTGTTCGTTTTATCATTGATAATGCTTTTTACAGTCTACCGATGGGTAAATTTTGGTTTTCTCAGGCCGGCCTGATTCCGATTGCAACCCGTAAAGAAAGTGCTGAAGTTCTTGAGAAGGCCTTCAAAAACATTTCAGACAATATCAAAGAGGGACATTGCCTAGGGATTTTCCCTGAAGGGTGGATTACCAGAGACGGAGAAATGAGAAAGTTTCAGCCAGGATTGATCAAGATTCTCAGTAATGATCCAGTAAGTGTTGTGCCTGTGACTTTGAAAGGTCTTTGGGGAAGCATTTTTTCCTATGAGGGCGGAAAAGTGATTTTCAAATTCCCTAAGACTCTCAGAAGGACTGTCGTTGTACATGTTGGCCAACCAATCAAGCCTCATGAGTATTGTCCAGAGACCATGAGAAATCATATGCTTTCGGTTCTCGGCAAAGCTGCTGGAGAAACTCCACCTGCTGGAGAGCCTGCCAATGGATAAAGCGATCATCGTCGATCTCGATGGGACATTATGTGATGTTGAACATCGAGTTCATCATGTCCATAAAGCGGATAAAGATTGGAAGTCTTTCAATGATGGTATGGTTGATGATTCTCTTAATATCTGGTGTGCAAAATTGATCGAGGCCATGAACGGAAATGGTTTTAAGACTATCTTCGTGACCGGTCGAGACGAAAACTATCGTTCTCACACTGAAGAGTGGTTGAAGAAGCACAAAATCTCTTATGATCATCTTCACATGCGTTCGGCCATGGACTACCGTGGGGATGATGAAATTAAAAAAGAAATTTACGAAAATGATATCAAAGACAAGTACGACGTTCTTTTTGTAGTTGATGACAGACTTTCTGTCGTCAAAATGTGGCGCTCCATCGGTCTCGTCTGTCTCCAATGTGATTGGGGAGATTTTTAGGAGGATTTATGAAAAGTTTCATCACTTTTATTGCTCTGTCTCTAGTATTGGTGGGATGTAACCAACAGAAACAAAAAGAAGAAGAACAAGGCGGCGTGACTCAAATCAGAGGTGCTGAACTTGAAACATTAACCCGCATTTGTGAATCATTGGAAAAAAAGCGCGAGTATCATGAAACACTGACTGACGGGCAGATCAGCTATGATCTTAGAACCAAAAAAAGAGATTGTGGTGATACGACAGAGTTTGATCTTGGTCGTTTCAGGGCAAGTCTCAGAAGAATTATTGGACGTGATACCTATCTTGAAACATCATCAAGAACCAGATTATTAAAAGATATTGTGACAGACCGAAATGGTGATTTGTCACACTTTTGTGACAAGCTTTTTTCTGGTGCAGTTGTCGACAACACTATGACTGTTGGGTCGAATAAATTTCAATTGAATCTGTCTTCCGATTCTCAATACGACATTTTTTCATTGGCCAAGGCCAGGGCGAATTCGAACGGGGCTTTCATTGTTTATGAAATAGAGAAAGGAAGTCTGTTTACTTCGAGGAGTCGTGCCCAAAGTTCCTACATGGGAGTTCTCAAGGAACGCTTGGTTATTCGTGACTGTGCAGTAGGAGCTGATCAGACTTTCAGACAAGTCTTCAACTCCTATTAATTAGAAGAGGTCTGCTGCTCGCGCACTCATAATAACTAGAACAATAAGAAAAGTTCCCATCAGAATGATGATAGGAAGGTTCTTCAAAACGTTCAGCTGTCGCTGTTCTTTCTTCATGGGGTCATCCTTAATAGTTTTTACGCATTTCTAAGAAGCAAATCCGGGGCCATTAATTTCGGGGACAAAGTGACACCGGCCTGTAATAGTTTCAAGGACTACTGAGTTCGATAAATTTTATGAGGGTCATATTGGTCAAAAAAAAAGGGCGCCAAATTGACGCCCTTTGAAGATGTTTGAAAGTTTTTTCAACTTAGGAAAGTTCACTTAGGGCCTGAAGAATTCCATCAGCAGACAATCCGTAGATGTCATAAAGATGATCGGCCTTGTAAGCACTCTGACCAAATTTACCACCATTGGCGAGAGATTTTACTTTGAACTCATGTCCTGAAAGTTTGAGTGCTTGAATAAGTAGAGAGCCCATTCCTCCAAGGAGTTGATGGTCTTCGATAGTAATGAGTTTTCCACCTGTCTTCTTGAGTGAGGCCGCAATGGTTTCAACATCTGGTTTGTTTACAAACGAGTTATTGATGACAGTTGCTGACTTTCCTTGCTCTTTAAGTTTTTTGGCAGCATCAAGTGCTTTTGGAAGCATTGGACCTGTGGCGACGATAGTGACGTCTGATCCTTCCTCGATGACTTGAGCTTTACCCCATTTGTAATCACAGTTTTCAATAAAATATTGAGGGTGGTTTTCACGACCAAAGAAGAAACAGACTGTGTCTGGCATCTTTCCACTTTCTACTGCATCTTTGAATCTTGTGATGGCTTGATACATCAAGGCCTCAGCTTCAGCTGAACAAGTACAGTTGATGATAGTGGTATGTGGTATGGCAGCTGTGGCGGCCATAAAAGTCGTGGCCTGGTGACTGGCACCATCGGCGGCATCTTGAAAACCTGTATGAGAGAAAAGGGCGATCACTGGTCCCTCAGAAAGAGTTGACATGATCAAAGGAAGATTTCCTTTGGTGATACCGAATTGGGCAAATGTATCAACAATTGGAATCAAACCTTGCTTTGAAAGTCCGACAGCTGTTGAAACCATGTTGGCCTCAGCAACACCAAGATCGTAAAAGTTTTCTTTGCAGGCCTTTTGAAAGTCTGCAATCCCTGTTGAGCCCTGAAGGTCGGAACTTAATGAGAAAACGGGAAGTCCTTCTTTCGCCGCTCTAATGGCAGCTCTTGAAAATCCTGGTTGCACTTTTTCGTTAACTACTCCGCCAGCTGCTTTCGCTTTTGGTTCTGGCTTAGAAGCAAGAATATCTTTGGCCCATGAAGTGAATTCTTCTGGAGCATCTCCATTGAAGATTTCTTCGACGAATCCTACGAGTTTGTCGTCGTAAGCAC
>SBGE01000191.1 GCA_006226755.1 Deltaproteobacteria bacterium
GAGAAGGTTGATTTTAATAAAGACGGAAAATATGATCGTCAAACTTGGAATTATGCTACGGGTGAGGTTATTAGTACGACAACTGAGGATACAAATTTCGATGGCAAAGTCGATTTAAAAATAGTTAAGACCTACAAAGATGCCAAGGCAGGACACTATCTTCTTATTGAGTATAAAGACAAAAATTTTGATGGAACTTTTGATTCTAAAAAATCTACTCATGTTGAATTGTATCAAGGTATGGGGACTGGGCGAAGTGTAACTGGACCTGGTGAAATTTGTATCAATTGTGCTACAGGTGAATATCAGAACGCTCATTTACCAAGAATTTTAGACCAGGATGCCGAAAGACATATGAGGCTTTTTTTGCAATCTGAAAATGGTAACCCAGGGCTATTGGCAAGTTTGAAAGAGAATGGAATTTTTAAATTTAAAGTTCATGTTCAAGAAGATTGTTATGGACCTAAGTTCAGACCATTTTTCGATAAGGAAGGTCCGGCACCTTCTCAGCAATATCCAAAACTGATCAAAGATAGTTTGGAGACTGGAATGGCTTGCATGGAAGAGTTAGCTTATGATGCATCTCCTTCATATGCGACGAAAGCGACAAATAATCTTGTTAATGCTGTAGGTGGGTTGATTGGATATGGATTTTTAAAACTTAAGCCTGGTAGTGAAGATGACTATGTTTACGATCATCACCATGGCCAGAGATTGAGTTTTATTTGTAATGCTGTAGACGCCAATATCTCTCCACCACTAAACTGGGGAGATGACTCTTCAAACATGTCGGCGCAGATCGGAGGGTATGCTAATGCTGCTTCTCGAACAGTATTTGCCAGAGGAACTATTGCAAGAGAAGGTGGCCTTAATAGACACGTCAATAAGGTTGGTGGCAAGTACGCAGCACCCAATATCGTAATCAACCCAAATATCGCAAATATTTTAAAAGATGATAGTGTCTGGAAAAAAGAATTTAACGGACAAGATAGAGTAGAAAAATTCAAAGAAATGATTTTCCATGAGTATCTTCATACTTCACTTGGTACTGCACATACTCCAGACGAATCCAAGGTCGACTATGCTGAAACATGTGGTGATTATTGTTTTCATGATCCAGCAGGTGGAGATGCTTTAGGAAACGAGATAAAAAGAATATCTGGAGAAATCTGTTCAGGGATGCATTCTTCTGCAGACCCAATGTACAAACAAAAAATGAGAAGACTTAAATGTCTGAAAAAGAAAAAAGAGCAAACTCCAAATCAGCTCATTAATACACTTCCTCAAGTGGGACCTGAAGATTTAGGTGGTTGTCCGCCTGCCCCAGAAGGTCCGCCAATGGCATCTTGACATAGAGACAATTGATACCATCTTGTTGGTGCAGGGGAAGGGCATGGAGTTCTTCCCGAAATCAGAGGAGGTTTCAATGCGTGCACAAGTTGCTTATCAACATGTTGACCACTCACCAGCACTCGACCAATGGCTATCCCAAAGATTTGAAAAGCTTGAAAGTGTCCTAGAAGGACCGGCCAAGTGGTTCGTTTCTAAAAAGGGTGATCTCTTCAATGCAGCTGTAAAGTTTAGAAGTTTTGGAAAGGAATTTTATCTTCACGGAGAAGGTAGAAATGCTTACGAAGCTGCTTCAAAGGCCTACCATAGAGCAGCTCGAAAACTTTCCAAATATAGAAGTCAAAAAAAACGATCAGTTCACGGACGAGTTGATCTTAGTGCCAATTTCTAGCACAGATAAGGCCCCAATTCGGGGCCTTTTCTGTTAAATATCCCTTTAATTTCCTTTGCTTAGCAGATGCTTGACTCGGAGCGTCGGTTGAATTGACCCAAAGTTGACAATGGAATGACACTTTTAACGGGACACTCAGGCAGAATGAATTCAGACGTTAGCGAGGAGAACAAATGAAGTCCTTAGTTTTAACATTCATTTTGGTAGCATTATTTCCGTTCGGAAGTCACGCCGGTTCTCCAGCCTCAGAAGGGCTAGGAACTCCCGCCCCAGAAGGATTCGAATCAGACGCTCGATCCGCCCATTCTTCGAAGGTCCTCCTCGCTAAACTTTCAAAAAACGCTCAACTCCACATGAGTGGAGTCTCCTTTGTGGTTTGCCAATATACGGGGGCAGAACGAAAAGTCTGCTCCCGTTTATTTAAACTGAGCGCAGACGGATTTATCGAAGAAATCAGTCCAGTGGTGAGAGAAGAAGTTCTCTCTTTATTGGCCAATTCAGATATTAAATTTGACGCCAGCATGGCCTCATCCAATGATGCTTGGGTATTGAATGTTGAAGGAAACCCTGCTGAATATATCTATCGCAAGCTTTCGAAAGTTTACACTGATTATGACGAAGGTCCTGGCTACGTTAAAGAAACAAGAAATGGGACGAACATCAAATGTTTTTCAATCCAGACAGAAAGTCTGAAAAAATACACCTGCAAAATTTCCCTTTAGGGAAAATGTAACTCTCTCAATCTAAGTCCACTAAACTAAACGATGAGAATTTTAAACGCCTCGAATGAGGCGTTTTTTATTGTTTCATGTAAGTGATGTTTTTACTTTTATTTTTAGGAGTTGAGATAGGAAGAGTGATGATGAAGCAATTGCCACCTTCTTTTGATAGAGGTCTGAATGAAGCTGTACCTCCATGCTTATTGGCTATATGCTTGACGATAGAGAGTCCAAGACCTGTTCCTCCCATTTCTTTAGAGCGATGAGCATCTACTCGGTAGAATCGTTCAAAAAGTCTCATCTGATGTTCAGCAGGAATTGTTTCTCCAGAGTCACAAACCTTCAGAACATTCTTTCCATCTTCGATAGACCATTGAACTTTGATGTTTCCATTTTCAGGAGTATATTTCCAGGCATTTTCAATTAAGTTCGTTAATACTTGTTCGAGCATGACAGGATCGGCATAAACTTCTTTGATATCATTGATGATTTCGAAATTCATGGGTTTCATGTAATAACTCTGTTTAATATTAGTCATCACGTAAGAAGTAATTTCTTCAACATCAACAACCGATTTTTTGAGTTTCTGACTTGACTCAATTTTAGAGAGATTGAGAATGTCTGAAAAAAGGCTGATGAGTCGATCTGAGTTACTTTCAATTTTATCTAGGTAGTTATCAATGGCCTCTTTGTTTTCGAATGAAGTCATTCGAAGGGTTTGAATATATCCCTTGAGAGCAGTGAGGGGAGTTCTCACTTCGTGGGAGACGTTGGCCACAAAATCTTCCTTCATCTGAGAGGCAAGTACTTTGTCAGAAACGTCATGAAAAACACAAACGACACCGTATGTTTTTTTATCTTGATCGGTCAGAGGCGATACAGTGATGTCAAAAAAAACTTCACCTCCGCGAGGTCTCGTCATTTGTTTTGAGTTTCTCTGTTTGACGATTCTGTTTTCTTTAAACGCCTGTTCAATCATGACTTGGATATCAAGGTCTCTTGTGATTTCCCAAATCCTGAAGTCGTAAAGCCTTTTCTTTTTAAAGCCTTTAGGTAGGAAGTTTTTGAAGAAGTGTCGATTGGCAAAAAGGATCTTTCCGTTCTCTTTGACCGCGATAATACTTTCAGAAATGGATTCCATCAGAGTACCGATTTTGACGTTCTCATTATGGAGTTCTGTTACATAATTTTCTATATCTCCACTTGCTCGATCTAATGCACGTTCTACGACCATCCATTCATTATTTTCATCAATAAAAGTTTCATCATCTGCTCTTGAGTTTTTCTTATAATTTGAAACTTTTCCAATTTTATTGATTTTACTGAGTACTTTTCTAAGTGGGAAAGAGGCCTGCAGTGAAACCCAAAGAGTGACAAGAGAAGCCCCAATCAAAAGAGGAAAAAGGAAAATGATGATGGAGTGATCCAAAGCGGACATGGCCTTTTGAAGTCTATCAAGAGAGATGGCCTGAACAATGAAATAGTTTGTGATTTCTCTTTTTTCGTCCAGAATGCTCAGTTTACTGGCTCCGAACAACATTTCGTTGGCATGACTTTTTGAAAACCGCTTTCCAAAACCAAAGTCATTGGTCAAGGCCTTTTGGATTTCTTCAGTTTGATAGAGGTTTGGAATAGATTCAATATTCATGTAGTTGTCGCAAAGGGCATTACCTTTGTCGTCAGTGACGGTGAATCTGGTCATTGTGTTGACTTGTAGACCTTTGCACCACTCTACGGGAGAGGTGTTTTTGGTCACTAGGTTTTGCTTGATCATTTCGAGACTGTCTTGAACCTGACCATGAAGTTGATTTGTCATATAGGTCTTGAGATAGTACCTGGACATGTAAGCCGTCACGATGATCACAAAAGATGTGATCAAGATTTGCATTAATGCAAGCTTACGAAAGAATCTCCAAGGGAGACTGTCGATGAATGTGGAAAGAGAATTACTTCTCATCCCTCAAAACCCGATAGCCGACACCTCTAATGGTTTCGATGAGGTGAGCATACGGCCCCAGTTTTTTTCGAAGTCCAAAAATATGAGTGTCAATTGTTCTGTCAGTGACATGAACAGGACCATCTTGAATATGCTCAACCAACTGGTTGCGGGTAAAGACTTTTCCAGGTTCTTTCATAAAGGCACAAAGAAGTTTGTATTCTGAAAGAGTGAGATCAAGTTCTGCTTCAGACAACCATACCTTACATTGGTTAGTATCGATTGTGAGTTCGTTGATTTTCATTATTGGAGTTTCTTCTTCTTTGGCAACGGTAATCATCTCTCCTCTTTTTAGAAGGTTTCTTACCCTTGCCACGAGAATTCTCATATCAAATGGTTTGGTTACGTAATCATCAGCTCCAGCATCTAGACCTTCAACAATTTGTTCTGGTTCAGTCATGGCAGTCACCATGAGAACAGGAGTACTCTTTGTTGGCTTGTACATTCTGATGAATTTACAAATTTCTAAACCTGAAGTTCCTGGAAGCATTCTATCGAGAACAAAAAGATTGATGGGAGCTGAGTTTTCTCTTTCTTTAGGTTCACTTTGAATAAACTCAAGTGCCTCGGCTCCATTTCCAATGGCGGTTACTTGATGACCTTGGGCCTTCAATTGATCACAGAGAAGTTCTCTAATGTCTTTTTCATCTTCGACCAAAAGGATGTGTGATGCCATCTTAATTCTCCGTTGTTTTCTTTAAAAACTTGGTGATGTTTTCCATATCAATCTTCTGATTCTGGTCACTTGGTAGTTGCTGAATCAATCTCAATTTTTCATCTATTTGTGAAGTTTTTTTAATTTCAGGATTGTGTCTGATATCGCTTCCGGAGACGATGAAAATAACGTCTTCGGAGATATTGGTGGCCAGGTCTCCAATTCGCTCTAGACATTTCGCTATCTTAGTCACTTGGAAGCCTTCTTCGAGTTCAATTTCCTCTTTTTGACCCTTCTTGAGAAACATCTTGATGACGCTTCTTTGGAGGTCATTGACCACTCGATCGTTATGAATCACCGATGTGGCCATTTTGGTGTCTCTGTGAATAAAGGAGTCGAGACACTCTTTGACCATTCTTCCGACTTCCTCTTTCATCGTATGAATTTGAGGAAACTTGGCTTCTTGAACCATAGTCAGAGCACGTTTTATATTAATGGCCTGATCGCCAATTCTTTCCAAGTCTCCGTTTATTTTTACGCAGGCAATAGCGAAGCGAAGATCTGGACCCATAGGATGTTTCAAGGCCATATATTTCAGGCAAAGATCATCATTTACTCGATGGAATGAATTGATTTGATCTTCGATCTCATAAAGTTGTGATGATTTTGCAGATTTATCAAAGGCCAGTTGAATTGCTTTTTCAGCCAGCATGCCCATTTTGACTATGTTTTGTTTCAAACTATCGATTGAAATTTCCATAACATGTCCTTATCCGAAACGACCAGTGATATAGTCTTCAGTTTTCTTCTGCTTCGGATTTGTAAATATTTGCTCACTGGCACCTTGCTCGATTAATTCACCAAGTACAAAAAAAGCAGTATTGTCAGCAACTCTCGCTGCTTGTTGCATGTTGTGAGTCACAATAATCACACAAAATTCTTTTTTAAGTTCCATCATCAATTCTTCAATTGAGGCGGTCGCGATAGGGTCGAGAGCTGAAGTCGGTTCATCCATCAATATGACTGGAGGATCGACCGCAATAGTCCTGGCGATACAGAGCCTTTGCTGTTGACCACCAGACAGAGATGTACCAGGTTTATTCAGTTTATCTTTGACTTCATCCCAAAGAGCAGCTTTTCGAAGACTATGTTCCGCTTTTTCTTGAAGAAGAGATTTGTTTTTCACTCCCTGAAGTTTGAGCCCTATGACGACATTGTCAAAAATACTAAGGGAAGGAAAAGGGTTTGGTTTTTGGAAAACCATACCGATATTTCTTCTAATCAAAACAGGATCGACATCCTTTTCATAGATATTCTTACCTAGAAGGTTCACTTCACCTTTATTGTATGCTCCAGGAATTTCTTCGTGAATTCGATTCAAACTTCTTAAGTAAGTAGATTTTCCACAACCCGATGGTCCAATAATGGCGTTGATGGATTTCTCTTTGTAATCAATAGAGATTCCTTTGACGGCTTGAAAGTCCCCGAAGAAACATTCGAGGTTTTTTGTGGAGAGAATTGTTTTTGCTTCTTCCATAATCAGGCCTTTTTACTATTGAGTTTCTTTTTCAGTTCGCTGAAAAAGTTTATTAATTCATTGCGGTTAATGATGGCACGAGAAGTAAGATTGATCCCCAGAACGATGATAATCAAGACGAAAGCACCACCCCATGCTTGTCTTTGCCAGTCTTCAAATGGAGAGATTGCATAGTTATAAATTTGAACAGGAAGAGAGGCCATCGGCTGATCAATCCTATAGCTCATGTACATATTTCCAAAAGCTGTGAAGAGAAGAGGGGCAGTTTCACCAGCTGCTCTTGAGATGGCCAGCATTACTCCGGTGAAGATTCCTTTAAAGGAACCGGGAACAACGATCATGAAAATAACTTTCCAACGGGGAATTCCCAGGGCGAGGCCGGCTTCTCTAATATGATCTGGAACAAGTTTTAAGATTTCTTCAGTTGCTCTCGTGACAATTGGTAAAATGATGATCGAAAGAGCAACACCACCGGCCATTGCATTGAAACTTTTCATTGGGACGACCAATAGGATGTAAGCAAATATCCCGACAATAATTGAGGGAACTCCAGTCAAAAGATCAATCGCAAAACTAAGGATTCTTGAAAGAGCACTTTTCTTATCAAACTCAGCTAAGTAGATTCCGGCCATAATTCCTATAGGAACAGCTATGGCGGCACCAATGGCAACCAAATAGAGCGTACCAAGGATTGCATGTCTCATTCCGCCCCCAACTTCACCGACAGGTTTTGGAAGGTTGGTGAAAAAATCGAGGTTAAGTGAGCCAGCACCTTTAACAAAAGTATATTGAACGATCAGAAGAATGGGAGTCAGGACAGCAATGGCTGCCATGATTAACAGAAACTGAAAGAATCTGTTTTTGAATTTTCGCCATCTGTAATAGTTGGTTGTTTCAATCATCATCTTGCATGCTTCCTGTTGAAGTGCCAGACGATACTTCGCGCAGCGAAGTTGATAATCAATGTGATGACAAAAAGAAAAATACCCACCAGACAAAGAGCTGCAACGTGCAGGTCGGAGTCGGCTTCAGCATATTCGTTGGCTATCACAGAGGCCATGGTAGAAGCTGGAGCAAGAAGTGAAGATGAAATGGTAGTAGAATTTCCAATCACCATGGCCACGGCCATTGTTTCACCTAAAGCACGTCCAAACCCTAATACCACTCCACCCATAATCCCTGAAAAAGAAGGACTAAGAATAGCGAGCTTAATCATTTCATATCTCGTAGCTCCAAGAGCTAGGGCTGCTTCTTTTTGGTGACCTGGAATTGTCTTGAATACTTCCCGGCAAATGGAGGTGATAGTTGGGACAATCATAATAGCAAGAATCAAACTTGCTGTAAGCATCCCAATTCCAAAACTCGGACCTTGAAATAGTGGCAGAAAACCAAGAGATCCTTTAAGCATAGGAGTTAAAGTGTTTTTAACAAAAGGAGCCAAGTAGTAAATTCCCCAAAGTCCAAAAACGATGGAGGGAATAGCTGCAATCATTTCAACGAAGAGTCCCAGAATTTTTCCAAGCCATGCTGGTAGCATCTCATTCAAGAATAGGGCAATGGCAACAGACACCGGGGCTGCGATTGCCAAAGCTAATAGGGATGAAACTGTAGTACCGTAGAGAAAAGACAATCCACCGAATTCATCTTCAACTGGATTCCAATTGTCTGTTGAAATAAAATTCCAAAGTCCAAATTCTTTCACCGCTTCACCTGATTGCTTGAATAGCAAAACGATTAAGGTGGCAAGCATGGTGATAATAGCAAAGGCGAGTGTTCTTAAAACCCAGACATTGATTTTGTCCTGAAGTTTAAAGGGTATCCCTAAATGAAAAGAATCCGGTCCCTTTGGAGCCGGATTCTTGATTGATTTTTGAGTTACGGTTTGTTCCATCAACATCCTATTATTTGATCTTCTTTAGGAGTACCTCTGTAAGCTTTGTTGGAAGAGGAGCATAATGCAGGTCTCCAGCCATGTCTTGACCTTTTGTGAGGGCCCAATTCAAGAAAGCCTTTACTTCTTTGAGTTGGGTTGTCTCTTTGGTCACAGGAAGAAGAATGTAAGTAAATGCTGAGATAGGATATACGTCATCACCAACTTGATCAACAATCGAGATCCTTAAATCACCGTTGTAGACGTCATCTTTGAGAGTTGCAGCAGAAGCAGAAACACCTTTGATAGATGGAGCAACATATTTTCCATTTTTGTTTTTTACGTCAGCTGTTGGAAGTCCGTTTTTGATGGCATAAGCCAACTCGACGTAACCGATAGCACCTTTCGTTTGTTTTACAACACCGGTCACTCCATCATTGCCTTTGGCGCCAACTGTAGCTCCTGGCCATTTCAAAGCTTTTCCGCGTCCAATTTCTTTTTCGAATTCTGGAGAAACTGTCGCTAGATAATCAGAAAAGATGGAAGTTGTTCCTGAACCATCTGACCTTCTGACTACCAATATATCAGTGCTTGGAAGTTTTAGACCTTTGTTCAAGGCAACAAGTGCAGGATCATTCCACTTGGTGATTTTTCCCATGAAAACTTTAGCTAGAGTTGGGCCGTCAATCTTTAGCGATTTAACACCATCGAGATTGAAAGCGACTGAAACTGCGCCCATCACAGTTGGGACGTGAAGAACTGGCCATGCCGCTTTTTTCATATCCTTTTCTTTCATCGGAGCATCTGAAGCTCCAAAATCAACTGTTTGTTTGATTAGCTGTCTGATACCACCACCAGAACCGATGGCCTGATAGTTAAATTCCACATCAGCTTTAACTTTTTTATATTCTGAGAACCATTTGGAATAAATTGGGTAAGGGAATGAAGCTCCTGCTCCATTGACCTTGGTGACCGCACTTGCTTGCGTTGCAATAAACAATGACGCGGCAATAATCAAAAGGTGTTTCATCGTCTCTCCATTACGTTACAATAAATTGATTAACTGAATGCAGTTTTAGCAAAGATCTTCGAAATCTGGTCGTCCAGATTCTGTTAGGATACTTTTGTGAGTTTGTTAGATTGGTCAATTCAGTCATTTTATTTATAATTTATTGAAATCATAAAGAAGGATCAGGGATGAAAAAGGTCTTAACACTTTTGTTAGTGGCGATTGTTGGAAGTTGTAGCCATGTAAAAACGAATAACGAGCTGCGTCTAGTGCCTCTTTATCGAGGTGAAATCAAAAAAGAGCATGAAGGTACCGGAAAAGATTGGATGATCTCTACTCAAGGTAGATATTCAACCACAGCTGGGAAGAAAATGTTTGAGATGGGTGGAAACGCTGTTGATGCGGCTACGGCAATCTCGTTTACAATCTCTGTCGAGAGACCTCAATCTACTGGAATAGGCGGTGGAGGCTTCATGTTGGTGAAGAGTCCTGAGTCCAAGTATCCCATCGCTTTTGATTTTCGAGAAAAGGCCCCTTATCTTGCTCACTCAAAAATGTATTTGGATAAAGAAGGCAAAGTCATTCCCAATAAATCTTTGGATGGAATCTTTGCTGTAGGAACACCTGGACTTGTTGCTGGTGTGATCAGGGCCCATCAACGTTACGGAAAACTTCCACTTTCGAAAGTTGTTCAACCAGCAATTGAATTAGCGGAAAAAGGTTTTAAGGTTTATCCGGAATTAGCAATTGCGCTTGAAGCGAAAAAAGATGTCCTAGGGAGTTTCCCGAGTTCAAAAAAGATTTTCTTTAAAGGTGATGATGTCTTAAAAGAGGGAGACCTACTTGTACAGAAAGATCTTGGAAAAACTCTTAGAGCAATAGCTAAGAATGGAAGTAAAGGTTTCTATCAAGGATGGGTTGGTAAAGCGATTGTTTCTGAATCAAAAAAATATGGTGGAATGATTACTCAAAAAGATCTCAATCGCTACGAAGTCAAAATTAGAAAGCCAGTTCAAGGATCTTATAAAGAATATGATATTTTCAGCATGTCTCCACCAAGTTCAGGTGGAGTCCATGTCATTCAAATTCTAAACACTGTGGAAAATGATAATCTTGGTCAGTACGGTCCGCATCACCCAAAAACCATTCACTTGGTTTCTGCGGCCATGCAACAGGCCTTTGCTGATCGTGCTCGCTATCTTGGAGACATGGATTTTGTAGCTGTTCCGATTAAAGAGTTAACCAGTAAGTCTTATGCCGCTGCTGTGAGAAGTCAGATCCCTCCCGCTAAGGCAAAAAAAATAAAAGAAGTTTCTCATGGAATTTTTTCTGAGCATGATGAGACAACTCACTTCACTGTGGCCGATGCAGCTGGAAATGTTGTCGTTTCAACTCAAACTATAAATGGTTGGTTTGGGAGTGGATTGGTTGCGGAAGGAACTGGAATTGTTTTGAATAATGAGATGGATGACTTTGCAACCAAAGTAGGAGCTTCGAACCTTTTTGGAGCTGTTGGTGGAAGAAACAATCTTGTTGAGGCCGGAAAGAGACCTCTGTCGTCTATGTCACCTACAATTGTTTTGGAAGAGGGAAGACCGGTGTTGGCCCTAGGGACACCATCTGGAACAAGAATTCTCACATGTGTGGCCAGTGTGATGTTGAATTATCTGGAGCATGGATTGGACCTTTGGCATTCAGTAGCCGCTGTTCGCTATCATCATCAATGGTCGCCTGATGAAATCCGAGTCGATTCACCAGGCTTTGATGGGTCTGTAAAATCTCGTCTTGAAGATATGGGCTACCAAGTGAACGAGAAAGATCTTGGGTGCAAAGTACAGGCCGTCAGTTATGAGAGAAATGGACTTCATGGAGTCTCTGATCCTCGAGGGCAAGGAATGAGCTATGGAGAATAGATTGAACAAGTTTTTCAACTCTGAAGAGGGGATGTCACTTGTTGAGGTGATGATTGCCAGTGCCATTGGTGTGGCAGTTTTTTTCTTTGTTCAGCAATCTTTGGTTCGTGTCCAAAAGACACAGGCTAAAATTGAGAGAAGGGCAGAGCTTTTTACAATTAAAGAAAGTATGCGAACTTGGTTGACTGATATTCGGGCATGGGAAAATAACCCTGAGTCTGAAGTTCCAAAAGCATCCAATCTTTCGGCCTTTTACTATTACCCTAACCCAAGAGCGAAGTTGACTCAGTTGACGATGTCTCAAGCAGAACATTCTCTTGTTGAAACCAAATTGAAAGTTGAAGGAAAAGATCGATTCAGTTGCCCGCAAGAGTTTCCAAATTGCCGAATCATTCTCTTCAATTACAAAGGACAAATGCTTAACCCTGAAACGGATGTTATCCCGGGAAGCCACTTCAAGGCAATAATCGGTTTTGTCACTCCAGATGATGAAATCACCAGAGCTTTTATTCCAGAATTCAAAATCATGTTCATCGATACAACTGATGACGACGAAACTTCACTTAGGAGTCGACTGTCTTATATCAATGCTACTGGTTACTACCGACCAGGTGGAAAAAATCAGGCGATAGTTGGCCCTAAAGGAGAGATTGTCGACAGTATCTCCAGAAAGAACTGCTTTTTAAAATTCCAGGCCAGCTATAGTGATATTGGAGCCCTCGCATTCGATCTTTGTCGGACAGCAACTTCAAATGCACCGTTTGAATGTTATAAAACCATGGTTGATGAATACAAAGAAAAGAGCTCTGTAGCGATGATTGCCTGTACTGGAGCGGTCAATGGTTTGCCTCAAAAATGTTTTAAAGAGGCCAAAAGGAAATTCCAAGGGGGCTCTGTCAATTCGGCCATCCTTTGTTCTGCTGCTAAAAACATGCAACCGATAGAATGTCTGGAATGGATCAATGAGAAACTTGGAAGAGACAGTGAAGATCCAAATCGCTATAAAATTTGTTCTCGTTCACAAGATACTACACCGGGCGAATGTTATGCTGATTTGATGAAGAAGAATTCAACTTATGCGGCCTTTGCTCAATATCTTTGTCCGCATCACAAATAGAGCTAAAAAAAAAGGCACCCACAAGGTGCCTTTTTTTAATTCAGGGTCCTACTCACGTATAGACGATATGACTTGTCTTTCGTGCGCCTGATAGTTGTCCGACCCTCTTCTTTTTGGAGAAGAAGATACTCGTAGAATTCAGGGATTTCGTCATTGATCTCTAGTATCGACTTGCCTTCATGCTCGCCGAAATCGCAAACAACCTGATCCTCTTCGATAATACCTGTAAGGGGACTGATTTCTTGTTGTGCCATGTTATCCCTCCCTGGAAACTTGGGCCCAATTTGCGTTTTGCATTCCCTTGCAAAAGCAGGACTTTCCTAAATTTTGGCAAATCGTAAAACGGTTTGAAAAGTAAAAATTGCTTTATTTTCAAAGATTTAGGGGGAGTAAAAGGGACGGTTATTCCTTTTTGAAGCCTTTGAAGTAGCTGACAATGACCTTAAACTCTTGGGAAAAATCGTCTGAGATCAGCACCCTGACGAGGTCTAGAGCGTTAAAAAGTTTTTCAGCAGGCCTCCAAGGACGAGGAGTGACCATCGCTGCAATAATATCCATGGCACATATAAGTACAGTTTCTGTTCCGACTAAAACTGGTCTTGCCAGTTCATCATCTGAGATCGACATTGGATCAAGTTCAACATCATGATTCAATTCTTTATTCAGAAGACTGAAGGCGTGATGATTTTTAATAATCTCCATATGTGAGGGACCTAGAGGAACGCGACCATCGAGGATTTCAATGCTGTTTTCTGCATGCAGAACCAAGCTTTTCTTATCTTCCTTGGAGAGATTCTCATCATCATATTTTTCTACAGGTATGGAGGACATCCCTATATCTTTCAAGTAGCTGGTCAAAAAAAGCTGTTCCATTTCTTTTGCTGCAAACATTCGAGTGTTTTTCAAGACTCCTAAAAGGAGAAGAGAGGCCAGTAATGGTTGAGAAAAAATAAAGTGGTGCTTTTGCTTTCTGTATTCGAGATATATTTTTTCCAAGTGATCAGAATTCGCTAATAAAAACGAACAAAGACTTTTTGAAAACTGAAAATGTTTGTTGAGAAGATCATCATCAGTAGTGTTGTTATAGACGTACTCAAGGTGAACAGTAAGAAGATTCATCTGGGCACGCCCATTGTCCACTGGGTTACCAATCGAAAGAGAGCGAGTCACCTTTGTTAACTTGTCTTGAATCTTCTCTATAAGAAGATGTCTTTTTGAGCGATCGACAAAAAGTCTGATCTTTCCTTGCGAGATCAATTCTTTAAGCAGATCCTTGCTGATCTCCTGATTCTCTTTTACCAGGGGCCTGTAGAGACCGTTTTCAATGCCATAAACGTCACAGGGAGCAGAGTCGAGATAAAGGAGCTCTCGAATTGAAATAGGGGTTAATTTGTAGCCCAGAGAGTTCTGAGTGAGGGCCATGAAGGCGCGATCCATGGATACTCCTTGTCTTGACTCTTATTTTACCTAATCATCGAATTTTTAACAGCTTAGCCTTAAATAAACGTGTTTTGCCGTAAAAGTTTGGCAAAAATCAGGAATTTTAGACATAAATAAATATAGGCTATTTTCTTAGCTAACAGATTGTAAAGACAAGTGAATCTGAAGATAAACGGTGTTTTCCTTTCGTTTAGTAAGCAAATCTTTAAGCTGAAACTTGAGCAACTAAGTCATTTATAGCCAGGGGATGAACATGGGAGCAAGACAACCGCAAAGTGGGTTGGCTTCTTATCTAACGGAAGCACCTTTCGATCAGGAATTAAACCTGACACCAAACGGGAACATTTCTTTTCATTGGGCCAATTGGAAAACTTCCAGCGAATACATTAAAGACCAAGTTAAAACTGATTCACCCAAGCACAGACAAAAACTTGTCGCTCTATCCAGAGAGTTGGACAAGCTCAAAAAGAAAACTATTTGGCTTAAAAACAAACACAAGACTCTCAAATCATCTATGTATGATCTCTATGAAAGTTATCTTGATCCAAGAATCAGAATGACTTGGTTTGATAGAGAAGATGAGATTTTGGTATCAACTCATAATGAGAGTGGTCCTTATATCACCTTGAGTTCCATGAGATGGATGGATAAAGATACTTTTGCTTCATTTGTCAGAAGAAAACTGATTACTGATTTTGTTCCACAAAGAAACTTCAGAGTTGGTTTAGATATTCCGGTCAGTGTCAGCTTTGACAATTCTCCATTAACAAAGACAACTTTTCATTTGAATCAGGCCAGTGAAATGGGACTTGTTATCAAAGTCAGTAGTCTTTCAGATATCACTAAAGCACTTAATAGCCAGGTCATGTATATCAATATGGATCTCGCTCCTTTTTATGAAACGATGGAGAATAGCTTCCATCAGATCATAAAAACTTTTAGTGAGACTGAGTTTGAAGAAACTGAACTTCACCATGAAGACGCCAACTTCAGTTTGAGCGCCAGTGTGTTAAGAGATTATGGTAACTATGACAACATCAAGGCCAGTGACGGAAAGTCTTTCTATATTTTCGTCAGGTATGAAGATCTTGTTGGATTGAATCCTGAAGGTGAGGTTAAGACCATTTTCAACAGCTTCGTCAAAACAGTTGAGCAGCAGTTGGAAAAAGAAATGAAAAAAGTCGCCGCATAAAATAAAAAAGGGGCGATATGAATCGCCCCTTCCTTTATCTGCCAATTAATTTCAAATTATTTAACAACAATTTCTGAAATTCCAACAACTCCAACAACTGGTAGTTTTTTAGATTTCAAATGGATCTTTGAAACGGGCTTTCCGTCATAAAGAAGTTCCCAATCAGCTCCAGCTCTGACAAGTTCAAAGTCGTAGCTCTTTCTCTTACCAGTAGCTCCATTATAAAGAGTGTCAACGATGATGTTACCACCATTGTGAGTTGCAAAGTTGTCTGATTTAAAAGCAACAATAACTCGGTCTTGTCTCTCTTCAATAACGATTCCTGACTCAGAGAAAACACCATCTGGTGACTTCTTTGTTGTCTTTACAAGTTTTCCAGCAGCGTTGAAAGTCTTGTAAGTGAAACCAACAATCTCTTTGTTGGTATCATCAGTATTCAAGATGAATGTCGTTCTTTCAGAATCTTCTTCGTTGGTGATTTGTGCCATCGTGAAGTCTCCAGCAATTGCTGTTCCCGAAAGTAGTAGTGTGATTAATAGGGTCTTCATTTTCAAACTTCTCAATAGAGTGCTCATACTCTCTCCTTTTTTAAAAGCCGAAGGCTTTTAGGTTTTTGAAGCGGAGGCTCAGTCTCACTTCGAAAGCTTGTGTCGGTGGCCTGCCGACAAAAACTTTTAAGTACCGACGCGCTTTCTTATTACGCAAGGCAACTTAGATTTTTGCTTGAGCGGTTTTTAGCAGGGCGATCGTTGGCGGGCAAAAATCTGGGCCTGGGTTCGCTTGGGCACCAAAAAATTATGGGAAATCAGGAGTTGTTCTAGATAAAAACGTGTAAAAAATTCACGATTCTTTGCAGAGTGCTATGAGTTGTTCTAGCCCATTCTTCAAGTAAAAACAGTTGGTTATGGTTGTTTCGTGTTTGGAAATCAATAAAATTTAGTTCTTTTGAAGGGTAATTAAAATTTATGGAACCTAAGACGTTTTGCGTTACTGAAAGATGGGTAGAGAACTAAAATAACGCAACTCATTGATTGATGGTTCTAGTTGTAAGAAACTGTCAGCTCTTTATTGAGGTCTGGGAGCGACCCTGAGCGCTCCCATAGAGAAAATTAACCTCTACCTTTGAGTCTTGGGTCTAGAGCATCTCTAAGCCCGTCTCCAAAGAGGTTAAAGCCGAGAACCACAACCAGGATACATAGACCTGGGAGTGTTACCATCCACGGGCTAGATTCAATGAAGGCCCTGGAATCGGCCAGCATAATTCCCCATTCTGGAGTTGGGGGCTGAGCACCCAGCCCCAAAAAGCCCAAAGCTGCAGCATTAAGGATTCCATCTGAAAAGCCAAGTGTGGCCTGAACAATCAAAGGTGCCATGCAGTTTGGAAGAACTTCTTTGAACATGGTTCTAAGACTTGAGGCTCCAAGGGAGCGAGAGGCCTGAACATATTCTTTTTCTTTTTCAGCTAAAACTGAAGCCCTGACAATTCTTGTAAAACTTGGAATGGCAACAATAGCAACTGCGATCACAGCATTTCTAAGCCCTGGACCTAGAACTGAAACAACGACAATCGCTAATAAGATTGAGGGGAGGGCCATGATGATGTCGGTAATCCGCATGACGATTTTATCAATCCATCCACCGTAATAACCGGCGAAAAGTCCTAGTACCGTTCCAACTGACATCGCAAGAAAAACAACTGAAAGTCCGATAGACATTGAAATCCTGGCACCATGAATGAGTCGACTCAAAATATCCCGGCCGACGTCGTCAGTTCCTAGAGGATAAGTTGAATTTCCTGCTTCAATCCACGCTGGAGGAAGTCTTAAGTAATCAGCAAAGAGTTGGCTTGGGTTATGAGGAGCAAAAAAAGGTGCAGCAATTGCCAAAATGACAAAGACTACAATCAGCGACATTCCAAACAAAGCGCCTTTATTCTTTTTGAATTGTCTCCAGAACTCATAAAAGAGTCCATGCTCGCGATAAACGCTCACGTCAACTCCTCAGTTTGGGGTTCACCCAAATATAGATCACATCAACGACAGCATTGATGACGACAATCATGGTTGCAATAAAAAGAACTCCGCCTTGAATCACTGGGTAGTCCCTGGCGTTGATACTTGCGACCAACCACTTTCCAATTCCAGGCCATGAGAAAATTGTTTCTGTTAAAATAGCTCCGGTGATAATTGAGCCAAACATCAAACCGGCCACTGTCACAATTGGAATCAAGGCATTTCTAAGAGCGTGATGCCAGACAACTATATAAGGAGAAGCTCCTTTGGCCTTGGCCGTTCGAATATAATCTTCACCTAAAACTTCAAGCATGCTTGATCTTGTCATTCTTGCCATGACTGCAAGTGGGATCGTTCCCATCGCGATTGCAGGTAAGAACATATGTTTGACCGCACTGATAAAAGGAGCAAAGCCTTCTTCTTTAATGACCGAACTTTGAAGTGTGTCGATCAACATGAACCCCGTCCAAGACTCGATGTCATACATAACGGACATACGACCCGAAACCGGAGTCCAGCCAAGTGAAACTGAAAAAACGAGAATCAGAATTAATCCCCACCAGAAGATAGGCATGGAATAACCCAAGAGAGATCCTCCCATCAGAAGGTAATCCCAGAACGAGTTTCTTCTAACTGCAGCAAAAATTCCAAAAGGAATACCAACCGTAAAGGCGAAGGCCAAAGCGGCCATTCCTAACTCAAGAGTCGCAGGGAAGCGATCAAAGAATTCGCTGGTAACAGTTCTTTTAGAAATAATACTGTTTCCCATATCACCAGTGACTGCACTTTTCATGAAAGTGAAATACTGTTTGTACATGGGCTGATCGAGACCAAGAGCAGCTTGCATCTCTTGATAGACTTTTGGGTCAGCACCACGTTCTCCAAGAAGAAGCATGACAGGATCGCCTGGCACCATTCTTGGAAGAACAAAGGCTAAAATTGAGACCCCCACCAAAGTGGGGATCAAGTGAGTCATTTTTTGTAGAAAAACTTTCAGCATTATTTAAGTTCAACCTTGCTGAAGATATCGCCTCCAAGAGGATCGATTTTATAACCTTTCACATTTTTCGACATAGCTCTGTAAATTGTCGAGTGAGCAATTGGGGCCCAAGGAACTTCACTTCTGAAGATCTTTTGAGCTCTTTGATAAAGTTCAGTTCTCTTCTTGGTGTCAGTCACTCTTTTGGCATCTGTAACCAGTTTGTTGAAAGTTTTGTCACACCATCTGGCCACGTTCGATCCAGCTTCTACAGAAGTACATCCCAGAAGTACGTTTAGGAAGTTGTCTGGATCTCCATTGTCTCCTGTCCAACCAAGTTGAATCATGGAGTGTTCACCTTTTCTTGATTTCGCCAAGTAAGTTGGCCAATCATATGAGATAAGTTTGACCTTGATTCCAATCTTGGCTAGATCGGCTTGCATCATCTCTCCCATCTTTTTTCCATTAGGGTTGTAAGGTCTAGTCACTGGAAGAGTCCATAACTCAGTCTCAAAACCATTTGGAAAACCTGCTTCTTTAAGAAGTTTTTTGGCAGCTTTTGCATCATAAGCAAAAGGTTTGGTCCCTTTATTGTAAGACCAAATCGTTGGAGGAATTGGGTTCTTGGCAATTTTCGCATTCCCAAGATAGATAGCGTCGATATAGGCTTGTCTGTTTAGGGCCATGTTGATCGCTCTTCTAACTTTAACGTTATCAAAAGGTTTCTTTTGAGTATTAAGAGCAAGGTAACCAACGTTTAGTCCAGGACCTTCAAGTACCGTTAGCTTGGTATTCTTTTTCATGGCCGCAACATCAGCTGGGCTTGGTTCAATGATCAAGTGACATTCACCAGTCTTTAACTTTTGAAATCTTACAGATGGATCTGGAGTAATTGAGAAAACGAGGTTTTCTACTTTTGGAGCACCATCAAAATAATTTTCGTTGGCCGAGAATCTGATCAAAGTGTCTTTAGTATATTTTTTGAAAACGTAAGGTCCTGTTCCAACAGGAAAGTTGTCGATGTCTTCTTTCTTGCTTTGCTTGACCAAGTGATCAGCATATTCAGCAGAAAGAATTGACATGAAACTCATGGCCAGGTTGGCTAGGAAAGGAGCTTCAGGTTGAGTTAAAGAAATTTCAACAGTGTAGTCATTTATCTTTTTCACATCTTTGATGAGTTTCCCCATGTCCATGGCGTTCCAGTATTCGTAGTGACCGCCATTCACCGTGTGATAAGGATGATCTTTGATTCTTTGTCTGTTGAAAGAAAAGAGAACGTCATCAGCATTGAAGTCACGAGTTGGAGTAAAGTAGCTGGTCGTATGATACTTAACACCTTTTCGGAGAGTGAAAGTATATGTCTTTCTATCTTTTGAAATCTTCCAGCTCTTTGCCAAGGAAGGAACTACTTCAGTTGTTCCATACTTGAAGTCGACAAGTCTGTCGTAGACAGTGTGTCCAGAAGCATTGTTTGAAGTTCCATCAGTTGTAATTTGTGGGTTGAAAGCACTAGGGCTTCCTTCACTACAGTAAACAAATGTTTTGGCCTCAATACTTGCACTCACTGCAAGAGCAAGAATAAGGACTAGTTTCTTGATCATTATAAACTCCTTCTCGGAATGATTCGTTCTTTGAAATCAATATGTTGTGACCAAACAAATTTAGACGGCCGGCAACATAATTAAAAGACAATAGGCATTATCAAAGATAGGGAAGACTGGCCTCTTTTGGAATTATGCCGAATGCGTCAAGTTGCTATAAAAACATGCAATTTGAAAATGTTTATGAGTTAAAGCTCTACTGGGAGGGGTTTGATGACCTCAATTCCTTTGGGAGTCAATTTGCATTGATAGCAAAGAATTTCTACCCCAGCTTTTTTTGCTTCACGTAACAAACGTCCATATTCAGGATCAATATCGTCAGCGGGAGAGAAGCTGGTGACATCTTCTCTTTGAACAATATAGAGCATTGCCGAGCGAATTCCGTCCTTAACCAGACCAGTCAATTCTTTGAGATGTTTTTGTCCTCTCTCACTCACGGCATCGGGAAAAAGGGCCTTTTTCTTTTCACCCAAAAGTGTGACATTTTTGACTTCAACATAGCATTGCTCTGCATTTTCTCTTGTCAGGAGGATATCAATTCGACTGTTTCCTATTTTTGCCTCTGGTTTGATTTTGGCGTAGCCTTGTAGCTCTTTAATAGTCCCATTTTCAATCGCTTCCACTGCCATCTTGTTGGGAAGAGAAGTGTTGATTCCTATCCATGTAGTTGAGTTGTGAATCATTTCCAGACTGTATTTGAGTTTTCTTTTCGGATTGTCATGAAAGCTCATTAGAACTTTCCAGCCAGGTTCCCAACAAGTTTTCATGCTTCCAGTGTTGGCAGTATGAGCAGTGATAATTTCACCATTTGGAAGTTCAACATCGGCCAAAAAACGTTTGTAACGTTTGAGAATAGTTCCCTCTACCAATGGATCTTGAAATTGCATGATACCTCCACCTGCTTTTTGGTGGAGCTATTAAACTAGGATTGAAGCTCTTTTACAAGTCTGTAAAACCAATGGTACTCCGGCTTCAGAGCGTTAAGTGATTTGTGAAATTTTGCCATGAGGGCAGGATTCTTAGGTTTTTTCTTGAGATGATCTTCCATAACCTGACACATCAAATGTTCAGGGTTCAAGTCATCAGTTTTTTTAAAGTCGTTGCAATGGAGTGTTGAAATAGAATTTTTTGTATTCAAGTTCAACAGATCTACTTTTAGTTTGGTCCAGTTAGAGCTGTTTTTGACTTGTGAAAAATTGACCATGCTTTTGGCCTCTTCCCATTTCTTGTGTCTTAAAAGTCTCTCGAAGTTTACCCAATTAAACTCACTGGCAAAGAAGCTTTTTTGCAGCTGATTAATTTGTTCTTTAGACAAAATTGTTTCTGCAGACTCTGTTGAAGTGATGAAAGTATAAAAATCATTTGCACTTTTTGCACGAGTGGAGAGTTTCACTTTATTGGTGTTCACCCAATTGTTAAAGCGGCCTAGGTCCACTTTTAAAGTTTCGAACTGGCCTTCTTGGTGATGAATGCCTAGAAGCTTGATCCATACTGGGACTTTGGAACTTTTGACTTCAAGTAGAAGTGCCTTATTCAGGTACTTGACTGCATAATTATTGAAATGAAAACGATGAAGCTCTCTCGCTGCATCGACATAAATTTGATATCTCTTTTCCATATCCATTTTTGGAATATCTTTTTGTATTCGGGATTCGAGATTACGGATGAAATCCAACCTTTCTTTCTTCGTTTCACTGGAAAAAGTAGCAAGTGGCAGGAACAGAAGTACCAGTAAAAATATTTGTATCAGGTTGAATTTGGTCAGCATTCTCATGTCCTCCTCTTATTGGTTAAAACTGGCTGGATATCTTCTTCCCAGTTCGAGACCGGGGCTATTTTCAGTAATAAACTTATTGATAGTTGCAGCATCTACAGAAAAACTTTCTTTTTTGTTTTCACTGCTTCCAAAATTCATTCCAAGGGCCTTGTGATCTTTTCTCGAAAAAATCATGCTTCCTCCCGAGCCAACTTCTGTCAGCAGGTCACTTCGGATGATTGAGGCTCCTGGATTAACTTTTTGTATCTTTCCTGTTGTATAAGATTTCTCTTTTTTGGTTGGGTGATGAATGGAATATACTTCATCACCCGAGCTCGGAGGAGAACTGGCAAACTCGGTGACTCCAAAATGATCACCTGGTCTCCCGTCACACTGGAGAAGGACCATATGATTTTGTGTATCCATGGAGAGGACGCGCGAACAATTGACCTTGATCCTTTTGGTCATCGGCATACCTTTCTGGGAATTGAATATAACGTGAGCCCCTGTGGCATCGGGTTTGTCATTCAGACAAGCAGAACTAGTTAAAACCACAGAAGGTGAGACGATTGTAGCTGTACAAGTTTGGTAAGTGAGCTTTCCATCAACTGTGATTGGCTTTCTGAAAAGACCTGTGGCACTTGAATTCGCCTCTTCTCCCGAACCCTTTTTCAATTGACCGACATCTGTGTTCTTTCGATGGCTTTGAATACCACTACTCGGTAGAGGAGGAGCATCTGTTGAAGCGATTGAACGGCTGGCCGGTTCGACAATTTCTGGAGCAAATCCCGTTTCTTTCCAAACAACCATTGCTCTTTTGGCATCCTTCACGCTTCCGAAAGTTTTTTCCAACACACAAATTGGAGTGGCGGGTTTGGAACAAGCAGAAATTCTAGTCAGTGTAATAGGAGAGATATCATTCCCCAGAATGGCCTGAATCGCTTGTACTTGATCTTTGGGTCCTTCAACTTGAACCTTGATAGGTCCATCTGAGGAATTGGCAGACAAAGTGATAGCTTCATTTGGTTGACCTGGAAAAAGTCGATCGAAATTTTCATCGAGTGATTTCTCAGAGCAGGCCACCATGGTAGAGCGACATTGCTTGCTGTGTGCATGAATGGCGAGAAGCCAATCGGCATCTTCCTGTGGGCTGATTCCAGCGTTTTGAAGAGGACCCATTCGTTCCATATCCATTTCTTGATTTTCGATTATCCCTGCTTGAGAGATCGCACGGCCTTGAGGTTTTGAAGGTGTTTTGAGTAGCATGGAACCATCGTTTTTCATGCTCAGTTTGATTTTACAGTCTCTATTATTTTCAAAAGACTCAGAAGGGTCGTGCAGACACATGACCTTTTCACCATTTTCATTTTTAGTTTCTGTCGCCAGATAGGCTTGCGCTTCTAACGTCGTAGGATGAGGAAAAGTCACGATAGGTCTTTGTTTTTTATTCAGATGTTTGATGGCATTTGAAAAAAGAAACTCGTTTCTTTCTTTTTCTGAGGTAAACTCATCATAAGCATCCATTGAACTCAGAGTATTGATTCTAAAACTTTGTTCTGCTCTAATGACTTCCAGTAAAACATCTTTATAATCTTGGTGAGAAACCAGTTCATCCAAACTTTCAAATCCAGGTATTTTGGCAATTTCACCATTCATAATGTTTTTTAAAAGTCCTTGAAGTTCCTGTGCACTTGGTTTTTCACCATCTTTTTGAAAGCTGGCAAAATTATTCATTTTTTTAATGAATCCTAATTTTCCAAGATTGAATGAAGCATTTGGTATAGTCGACTCGAGTGAAGGTACATTGGCCTTGCTGTATTCCAATTGGCCAGAAATCGGAGAAAGGATTTCACTCGACATAGGACAGATGTCCTTGCAAGCACAAACACTATTGTCTTTGAATGGTTTACATTCTGTCATTTGCCTGGCCACTTCTTCCAGATTTGAGGGAAGTGAGGGCTTTCCGTTCTTCACTTCACACCGAACTTCAGGAGGAAGGGTTCCAAATCCATCGTTGGTGATTCGTCCATCGAGATCCGATCCACTTGGAGGAAGCATATGGACATAGCCATCACACAAAGAGGTGAGACATGGTGGAGGATCGTCTTTACACCCAACTGTGATGATTAAAACTGTGAATAGAATGGGAATAATTTTGTTTCTCAACGTACGTCCTCCGAAAGAAGTATCGGCATTTTTGACTTAAAACTTGAGTAAAATCGTTGGTTTTTGTGATGATTAAATTGAAAGAAAGCGCTCTTAAATTTGACAAGTTTAATGCACTTTCAGACACTTGTATTATTGGAGGACATTTGATGAAAACACTCAAAAGTTTGGGCTTTCTTACACTCGCACTGGTCATTGCTGGATGCTCGACCATCAATAAAAGCCATAAAAATTCAGGAATCGGTATTTCTATTACAGCTCCTATGAGGGCCAAAGTTGATGTCGACCTGACTACTAAACTCACAGGTTATGCTTATGGGGGATACCTCTTTAATCTTTTGAAGGTGAGTGGTGATGGAAAGTTTGCAGATGGAATTTCCTATAACGGGTCTGAACCAGGGTTTTTTGATGCTCTGTCAAAAGTTGAAGAAGTAAAATCTGCAGCTGCTTACAATGCCATCAGACAAAGTAAGGCCGATGTATTGATCAATCCTCAATATGTTGTAGAAGAAAGTCACTGGAATCCATTCTGGAAAACGATTAAAGTCAAAGTGACGGGTTGGCCTGGAAAAGTCGTCAGTATAAAGAATGAAAACTAATATACTTTTTGCTTCATTCATATTTCTGTTAACTCTGAGTGCTCAAGCCTTGGAGGGAGATAAACGTTTGGTTGTTAGACTACTAGGAATAAGTAGTTCTAAAAAAACCATTCTTATCAATAAAGGTCGTGAAGAAGGTATCAAAATTGGAGATCACGCCAAATTCTCCAATCCTGAAAATGGATATTTTGCTAGGGGAACTGTTTCGAGAGTTTCGCCTACACGATCTGTTTGGTCACTTTATAGAATCATCAAGCCTGAAGCATTGGTGGAAAATACCGTCATTACATTGAAGACTGCGAGTGAAGTCAAATTAACTCGTGATGAGTCGAAAGCGTTGGGGATACTTGCAAATTCATTTGAGAAAGTTGATGACCCTACTGCCGAAGATAAGGGAGAGGAAAATCAACTGAAAGATCATTTGATCCAATCAGTAGTCCGTGATGCTTCTGCCTTTAAAGATCAAGATTATACTGAACTCTTTGAAAATAGTGCACCTGATAACAAAGATCCTAATGTTGACTGGCGTGGTGTGGATGGTGAACTTGATCAGCTCAAAACATATGAAGGAATTGATTTCAATTCATTGAACGAGCAATTCAGAGAGCAGATTTAGACTTCGTAGTCATATAAACTGGCTTGAGCCTCATCTTCCTGTCTTTCTTGTTGCTCTTCTTCATGCTCTAATCTTTGGCGCTCTCTTTCAGCTTCTCTTAGTCTTCTGAGCTCTTCTCTCAAACTGGCCTCATCTTCTTTTGGAGGTCTGATACGGAATCTTTTTGCAGCGACTGGTCCCCAAGATGCATCTTTGGCATTAATGGCCATCATAAGAGTATTATATTGATCGTTGAAGATCGCTCGTTTGAAAAGTTTACTCAAAAGATCTGTTCCATCTTTGTTTACAACAAAAGTGTTTTTACCTTTCTTTAAGAAGCCAGTGTTTTTGATGATATATTTTGCGAGGACTTTATAAGATCTCCAGGTTGTTGTTCTATCGACTCTTACATAAACCAGTTTAGGCTCTTGAGATAAATCAAAGGAAACTTCAACTTTTCCTTTTTCCAGCTTTTTAATTGAAAGATTGTTCACGTTTGCCGAAGTATCGACATTGGTTCGAGATCCTAGTCGGTCGAACTCTATCAGCTCTGCAGCTCTTCCTGAAATAGTGTCTACATCATCAACTGTTTTACCTTGTTTTGAAATTGTTCCAAATAGAAGTCTTGCATCGGCAGATACATAGTAAGCAATATCTTCTCCAATTAAAGAGAGCTTCATTATTTTCATGAAGTTTTGAGAGTGCCATCGGGTATGGAACATCTCTGCAAAGATTTTAGTCATCTCTTTAGGATCATTAATGAGTTTGAGTTTCATCCACTGTTCATGAAACTTTTTAGCTTCCCAGACCATACTTCCTCTATCCAGATGAAGATCAATGAAATTCAATGGAATGTTGAGTAAGGTTGCATAGCTGTTTAAGAAAGCACTTGATGCCCTTGCACCAGCTGATGAGAATCTCTCCGGTTTTACACCAAAGGCCACTGCTAAGACTTCCCACATTCTTTCTTCTGGTAGGTTGATGAATTTTTCAAGCTGAGCTCGAGTGAATCCTAAGCGATAGAAAAAACGAGTTTTGCCATAGCTGGCCTGTCTTCTATGATTGTTACAAGGATCTACTACACGTCCGCGTGGATCGTTACGTCTTGGGTTTCTGGTAGACCATCTGGTAAGACCTACATCAGTACATTTTACGTCTGGGTCAAACTTTGGAAGAATAGGGAAAAGATCAGTTTGGCCTGTTGCCACCATCAACTCTGTCATATACTCATGAGCTTCAGCTCCAGTCGTATAAAGATCTTCCATTGACCCTTCAATTTTAAGGGCAAGTCCTTTATCTAAAGAATCATCGAAATCTTCTCTAGAGATGGTTGTATCAAAAGTGTATCTTCTTTGTTCTCCATCTTCCCAAAGTGTATCGTAACCGCGACTGTTTACATTTGTTGCCCTAAAGATATGGTGAACATCATCTCCCAAAGTAATGCGAGCTTGTGCTGTCGTTTGTGAAGTCACGTGTCCTCTTTGAAGAAAAAGGCTGAGCTTCATTCGATAGTTGATGTTTTCTGATTGTGTTCTCTGTTCTCTGGTGAAAACTTTGGTAACACCTGAACCTTCTTTGAGAGAAAGTTCATCAGACATTTTCAATCTGCCAAAACATGCTTTGAAATATGCTTTCTTTGCTTCTTCTTTGGTCATGTCATAGCGGTAACCAACATCAAAAGATTTGGCCTGCGGTCTGTTGACACTTAAGTTGAATGGAATTACTTGTTCAGTAATCCGACCGACATTGCTTCCAAGTACCATGACACCAGAAAAGACTTCATGTTCAGGAGCACCGACTCCAATACTCGCTGCCCAACCATCACCATCTCGTCTGCTGACTTTTAGTTGTACCTGACTTTCAGATTCTTTCATGATTGAAACTTTGTAGCCACCATGGAGATAAGTTGAAACACTTAAACCTACTGAAAGTCCTTCAACACCAGCAAATTCAATTCCAGACCAACCTACAGATCCTCCCAATTGAATGGACCCATCGAGGGCGTAAGAAACGATTTCACCATTATCAAGTCTTTCGAACGCCTTTTCTGTAAAAGGCAATCTGAATGGGTGAGTCATCAAGTTCCAAATTCTTTTATATCTGGCCCTCGTCAGAGGATTTTCACTTCTCCAGACTAAAACTTGTCCTAGGTTTTCAAGTATGAAACCACCAGGTGTAGGACGATCAGAGATGGCCGGATCTATATCTGTCACATCAGCTGAAGTTGGTTGATTTGAGTCAGATTCATTTTCATCTGTAGTCTGGTCATTATTGACAGCATCATCCAAGGCCATCACATCAGTCGCTTGTTGGTTTAGTTCTGTCAAAGAGGGAAGTTTGTCGAGTCCTTTTGGAAGAACTTGTCTGATGTTGGTGGTATTGAGACTCATATTAAGTCCAAGACTCATACCGACATTTCCACCTCCAATTCTAAAACCATCATCTAAAGGAATAGGAATTGGAATCGTAAGCGGAACTCTCATGAAATCAATGACAGTATAGGTATCAAGGATATCGTGATTGTTATAAACCTTTCTTTGGACATTAATTGAAATTGAGTTATTGGTACCAAAGCCTAACTTATAAAGTTCAAGGTCAGTAAGGGATTCAAAAATGGAGGCATTGAGTTTTGCCCCTTGGGAATCTAATTCGTCTTCGAGATCATTAGAAAATCTGTCCCATAATTCAGAAGGCCATGCGATTGGTGTCGATCCAGAGTTTCCTCCACCGTTATTGCCGCCGCTTCCAGGTAAGTCCACGCCGGTTCCAGCACCGCCACCATTTGAGCCCGGGTCATCGGCCTGGGCCAGGCAGACTGTCATCTGGAAAATAAATAGGAATGCGATCAGCAACTTCACTTTAATAGGACCTCAACGAGTATGCGCATTTTTTGGTCTATTCTAGAGGAAAGTTGAAGATGATTGGGGAGGCCTGAAATTCTTACAGGATTGGTCTTGATGGTTGGAATACCCCAAACCTTTGTTAATAAAGGTCGCTGTCAAAACTTTTTACACTTTTTTGTATTTGGAATTGAGCTTTAAAGTGCCTTCATACAGACGATTCATCCACTTATCCGAGAGGTTGAGGTAGAAGCCAATTTTCATTAATTGATTGACCAGGGCCTGGGTGAAAACACCTCTATGGGTGAATCTAATTGCAGAAGTTTTACTTACATATGGCAGAACTTCCATTCTTCCCTTGGCCTTTAGTTTTTCACTCAAAAGAGTGTCTTCAAAAACATCGACCTCTGGAACTGCATCATGTTCAGGTAGGAGGTTTTTTCGAAAAAAAATACAATGATCGAGATAGAGAATTTCACGAATTCTTCCTCTTACCATATTGGAATACCAAGAAGTGAATCTCAGAGCGAAGTGATCTTCATCGAATTGATGAGTCAGTCCTCCCCAAGTAACATCAGCTTTATTTTTGATCAACCATCTCAAGGCATTAGTATCGATAATCGATCTTGGATGGTGAAGAAAGATGATTTCACCTGAGGCAATTTCAATACCCATGTTCAATCGTTTGGCCCTGGAGTTTTGGGTTGTTGAAATCATTTTGTCTGCATAGCGTGAAGCCAGTTCACTTGTCCCATCATCACTTTTCCTGTCAACGATGATCAGTTCTACTCCTGGAATGACATGAAGGTTTTCTAGTGATTTCCTGAGGAAGTCCAATTTCATTTCATTGTGGGTGGATATAATGACGCTGACGATATTTTTCATGAAAACCATTTTGCCAAAGATCGCGTCCATTTGATAGAGTGCAGACATGAATGCAGAATCAATAGCCAACCTTTTAGTTAAAATTGAATGTCTTAAAGTCAGTCCGAGTGACCCTTTTACTTATGCCTCAGGACTTAAAGGCCCGCTTTACTGCGACAACAGAAAGGCCCTCGGGTATGTAGAGGAACGTGAGTTGATAGTGAAGGCCTTTGTTGAGCGAATTAAAGCGTGGGGCAAAGACTTTGACGCTGTATGTGGATTGGCCACTGCAGGGATACCCCATGCAGCATTCATAGCTGATGCTTTGAAAAAACCGATGATTTATGTCAGATCCAAGCCGAAGGCCCATGGAAAAGGCAACCAAGTTGAGGGTCATTACGAAGCAGGTCAGAAAATCATCATGATTGAAGATCTAGTTAACCAAGGCAAAAGTTTGGCCGAGGCCCTTGATGGTGTTCGTAATGCGCAGCTAGATCCCTTGGCATGTTTTTGTATTGTTGATTATCAAATGGCGGCGGCAAAAGAAGTGATTCGTTCATATCAACTTGAGCTTATTTCTTTAACCAACTTCGATTCCATCTTGAAAAGTTCTTTGGAGCAAGGCTTCATTTCCGAGGAAGAGGGTAAGCTACTGGTTGACTGGCAGCGTGATCCGGCCAACTGGAAAAATCATCCTTAGACGCGATGTCTTTGTAAATATTGCGTTTCCCGTGTAACTTTAATCTTACTTTATTGGCCCTCAGCGGCCTCTTATACGGGATATTATTTGGAGGACAAAATGTCAGAGACTGCAAAACTTGAGCTTGATGGCAAGATAATTGAGCTACCAGTTATCACTGGTACTGAAAATGAAAAGGCCATCGACATCCGTGCTCTTCGTGCTGAAACGGGATACATCACGCTCGATAACGGATTTGGAAATACTGGCTCATGTAAAAGTGCAATTACGTTCTTGAATGGTGAAAAGGGGATCTTGAGATATCGAGGTTATCCGATTGAACAACTTGCTGAAGGTTCTCGCTTCATGGAAGTTGCCTATCTTCTGATTCATGGAGAACTTCCTTCAAAAACAGAATTAGATTTCTTCGAAGAAAAGATTACTAGTTTTGCTACTCTTCCAGAGGGGATCATCAATATTCTTAACCAATTTCCATCAAATGCTCACCCAATGGGCGTAATCTCTTCAGTTACTTCATCACTTTCAGCTTTTTATCCTGAATTTTTGAAGTCTGATTTGACTGATACTGATAAAGACCGAGCGATTGCTCAAATGATTGCTCAAATAAAAATCATCACAGCTTATTTCTATAGAAAATCCAGAGGACTTGCTCCACACCGTTCACATCCTTCTCTTGGTTTTGCCAAAGATTTCCTCAACATGATGTTTTATGAAGAAGGAAAAGAAGTTGATGATGAAGTGGCCAAGGCCCTTGATGTCCTCCTCATTCTTCACGCTGATCACGAGCA